>JANWHR010000195.1 GCA_025450355.1 Micropepsaceae bacterium | reverse complement strand
GAGCGAGGCCGGAGTCGCGCCCACGGTCGTATTCATCACCCGCGGTGCGAGGGGGGTTGTGTTTTTCTCCCTGTCCAAACGGCTCTGGAACGTCAAAGCGGGCGAGAATGCGCCCGCCGCCGCCAAATGGGTCGCAGCCGTGGCGCTGGTGGCGTGGGCCGGTGTGATTGCTTTCGGCCGATTGTTGCCCTTTCTCTGAAGGATTGAGCAGTGCTTGAATGGCTTGAGAGTTCGCAGTTCTCCACCTGGATCCGGACCACTCTATGGGGCTGGCCCTTCGCCCTGACCCTGCATGCGTTCGGGACCGCGCTGGTTGTCGGCTTCGCAATCATCATTGGCCTTCGCATGCTTGGGCTATCGTCGATGATTCCGTACACGTTGCTAAAGCGGCTGTTTCCGGTCATCTGGGCCGCAGTCGCGCTGCAATTCGTCAGCGGTTTCATGCTGTGGATGGCCAAACCAACACAATATACCGGCGATGTCGCTTTCATGCTGAAGTCCCTGTTGGTGATCGCCGGAATATTTCTGATGTTGCGTCTCTATCGCACCATCGAGAAGAACGCTGCGTCGTGGGATGCAAATGGGGTTGCATCTGCGGGCGCCGTCCGTCTCGGGACCGTCGCCCTCATTTTGTGGTGCGTGGTTCTTGTTGCCGGCCGGCTGACGGCGCATTTGGGTGCACTTTGAACGGCGAACCGCGATTTCGCCAACAAATCTGTGGAGCGCTGCAGCGGCCAATTTCCGAAAATTTGCGAATCACCGAGAAATTGGCGGCCACCAGCTGTTGGAACCGGCATGGGAACGGCACAAGATCAAATGCAGAGTGATCTGAACCGTATCAGAGTCCGCCCTTCCACCGCGCTCGGGCACTGGGCGGTGATGAAACAATTTTTCCAGAGCCTGTTCATTGCCGCACGAGAGGCCTTTGCGAATTGGCGCGCAACACCGCCGGACAAGCAAAAACTTGCGGCAATAAATTCCGGAATCAGGAACCGCCTGGAGGAGATTGAGGCTTCCGGGATGCGCGTAAGCGCGCCGGACGATCCGCGCTCCGACTCGCCTGTCACCCTGAAGCAATGGACCCGATGGTATCTCGCGGAATTCCAGAACGCCTGTCACGAGAACCGCGATAGTCAGTCACCGGAGCGATGGGCGGAGACGGAAAAGCTGTTCAAAGAGCTGTTCAGGGTGGCAGGACAGGATTTTGAAAGGGAAAAACTCGAAGAGAAGCTTAAAGCCGCTCAAGTAACCTTCGACATGAAATTTGCCGGCGCTCCGAAACAGGAGAAGCAGGAGATGCAAAAGTTGCTCGATGAGCAATTCGCCGAGGCGCGCAACCTCCTGGCGAAGCGGCTGGCGGAAGAACAAAATCCGGACGGCTCTGAGAAGACCGATGGAGAAGCGCACAATCCCGTCGTGAGTTTCACCGGCCGGCTCTCCGGGCTTCGCGAACGCACAGGAAAAATCGCGCGGACCGGCACGGACGATAGCACCTCACGTGCGGTAACGGGCCGTCGTCAGGCTTAAGTCCGAAAAACAATCTTCCCGGGATCAATGATGTCTGGCCAACGCCGGCTGACCATCTTCGCGAAGGGCAATGTCGATCTGCGCGACACGTTGCACTCGCTGAAATTGGGCGGCACGCTTTTGTGGAACGGCGTCAACGAAATCCTCAGGTCCCGCGATCCTGCGTCGATCATTCGCTTGCGGCATGAGACGTGGAACCGGTCCGACGCATTACTCGATGCCGCCGGTACAGTCCCACAGAGTTTGGCAAAGCGCGCGTTGCCACTCGGGGCTTATCCGCTTGAGAGCCAGTTCAGCCGGGCGGTTTTCGATACCGATGCTGGTGCTATTGTCTTTTCAATACAGCCCGACCTGAACACGACGCTCGTGCGTCATCGGCGCGAAGGCTTTCAGTTTTATCCCTTCGGCTGGCGCTCCTGGGCAGCCGCCGATCAGGCTTGGCTGCGCGAGGAGTTCACGCCGGTGCCGCCGCTGGATGTGGCGGTTGCGATGGGCAATTTCGCCAGCATCATTGCGCGCATCCGGCAGCGCTCCCGTGCCCCGATCCTGATCTACAACGTCTCCAGCGCCGTGCCGGGCGAACAGGTCCATGCCTACGATGGCCTCGACGAAATTTTTTCCACCCGGATCAGGCGATTCAATCTCGCTCTGATCGAATTGTCCCGGCAGACTGGCATTTCGATTGTCGATGTTGACAGAATTGCCGCCCAGGCCGGTGCCGGCCGGATGCAATATGACGCGCTGCATCTCACAGGCGATGGTTGCCGTGTTGTGGCCGGGGAAGTCGTGCGTGTATTGGACGACCTTGGCTGCATTTCCGGGGGAAGCAGTTCGTGACGATCAGTGTAGTGATTCGCTCAAAAGATGAGTGCGCGCGGCTTCGTCTGACCCTGACTTCACTCTCGCGCCAGAGCCAGCCCGCGGAAGTCGTCGTTGTCAATGACGGTTCCAGTGACCGGACACGCGCCGTACTGGAAGAGGCAGCCGATTGGCTGCCTCTGACGGTCATTCACCATGACACGCCGCGTGGCCGCTCCGCCGCATCCAATGCCGGCGCAAGAGTCGCAAGTGGCGAAGTGCTGCTGTTCCTGGATGGCGACACGCTGGCGGATCCGGATTTGGTGCGCCGTCATGCCGTGGCGCATTCCTTTGATGACGATCTCATCGGGCGTGGGGAGGCCTGCCACCTGCGGTGCACGCGGCAGCTGCTCGACCCGGAAAGCGCAGCGCCATGGCCGGCTGAATCCGCGCGATTCGCCCTCCTGGCACCAGACGAGATCGACCGCCTCCGCATTACGCGATCGCAGATTCTTGGGGACTTCGACGGCATCGCACGGCGCGCGCAACCGGGTATCTATCCGGGCGCCGGACCGCGTGAGCTGGAGGAATCCGATTTGTTTGTTCTGCGGAACCATCCCGAATGCTCGACGCTGTGGGCTGCGGCCACCGGCAGCAACCTTTCGGCGCCGCGCGCGGCATTTCTGAAAGCCGGCGGTTTCGCGGAGTGGTGTGGCATCACCGAGCATCGCGAATTGGCGCTGCGTCTTTGCAAGTCCGGAATGCGGATGATCCCCGTGCAGGGCGCGAGGACTTACCACATGACCCATCGCAGGGGTTGGCGCGATCCACTGAGAGAGACCAGTTGGGAAGCGGGTTTCTATGCGGCCCATCCCATTCCCGAAGTGAAGCTGTTGGCCCTCTATTGGGCCAGTTTCTCCGCTCGGCTTCCCTTGCCCCCGGAGGCGCGAATCGATTCCCTGCTGGCGCTCGAACGTGCTGCACGCGGCGGCAATGGCGTGGATTATGACGCGGCGCGCGCACGGATCGGCCTGTCTCCGTTGCCCCCCGCGTCGGGCTTGTGCCCGTGACAGCAATGATCCCGATCACGATCGCCGCCCGGGCGCACCAATCGGGGAATCCGGTCTTTGTCGCGGCGGCAAGACAATTGTGCCGGTCTCTCAGCGAACCCGCCGGCTCCAGGTGGCCAGTGCGGCTTTTCATGTCGCCGCCCGGAGGCGATGTCCCGTCGTCGCCCGCTCCAAACGTGATGATCGCCTGCCCCGGTTGGACAGACGTGGATCGTATCGATGAACCATTCGATTCAACGGCAGCGCGTTGGCGCGATGACCTCAAGGCCCTGCAGGCGCGCGACGCGGCGGTCTCGATCTGTACGGTTTTCCGCCACATCAGGGGTCGCGCAGGACTGGGCGTCGCATCGCCAGTTCTCGAGCGCATCCGGCGGTTAAACCGGTTGGTCATCGGACTTTCGCATGATCCTGGCGCGGGTGTTATCGATATCGACCGCGCTTTCGCGCATATCGGCGGACAAAACCTTCGTACGGATTATAGGCTTTCTGGCGATCTCGCTGCGGAATTCGCCGGCCACACGATCGCTTTGCATCTTCTGTCGTACAGCCTCGAAGAGATGATCGATCCCGAACTCCTGGGTAGCGCCAGGAACGTGTTGGGGAGCCTGCACGATCTGATCGCCAGACGGCTCTGCCGGCCCACGCCATATTCTCCGCCCGGCTCATCTCGCCATGGATAGGTTGGCGCTTCTGCGGCGTATGATGCTCATTCGCAGCTTCGAATCGGCGCTGGCGAAGCGGCGGGATCACGGTTTCCAGCTTCTGTCTTCCGGGGCGGAAGGCGTGGCGGTGGGCCTGTGTGACGCCCTGCGGAATGAGGACCAGTTGCTTTGCAGCGGCCGGTCCATTGCGCCATCTTTGGCGCGTGGTCTGGACCCTGGCGCGGTGATGGCGGAGCTTCTGGGCAGGATTGCCGGACCAAACCGGGGCAAGGCCGGGCGCGGCCATATGGCCCAGCCCGCTGCCGGATTCTTCGGCGCCCATGCCGTGGTGGGCGGTAATCTCGCGATCGCGGCAGGCGTCGCTCTGGCGCTGCAGCAACGCCGCTCGACCGCGATTTCCGTTTGCGTGTTTGGCGACGGCGCCTGCGGCTCCGGCGCGCTGCACGAGACACTGAATATCGCCGCGCTGTGGAAGCTGCCGCTGCTTCTGGTCTGCGACAACAATCAAATCGCCATCGCGACGCCCCGGGAGCAGGCGCTTGCGGCCGCCCGGTTGTCCGATCTCGCCGCACCGTTCGGGATCGCTGCCGTGACCGTGGATGGGACGGACGTAATCTCGGTGCGCGACTCCGCTACCGGGCTGATCGCGAACATACGTGCCGGTCAGGGACCGGGATTTCTGGAATGCATTTCCGAGCGATTTTTCAGCCATTCCACCGCCACCCGGGAGACGCGTTCGGCAGCGGAAATGGAAGTCGTTTGGTCGCGTTGCCCGATCCTGCGCCTCACTGGCCAACTCAGGGCGGAGGGTGTGCTCGCTTCCGGCGCGATGGAAGAGTTGCAGCATGATACAGACCGGCAGGTGCTTCATGCGATTGCCTTCGCAGAGGCGTCCCCATTTCCGAATTCCGCCGAGGCGCTGAGCCATGTTGACTGAGTCCGTCTCGGCAACGGTAAAGCTGTTTTTTCGTGAAGCGATCGCGCGCGCGGTTTCGGAATCGATGCGCCGCGACGACCGGATCATTCTTTTGGGCCAGGATGCCGGCCGCTTCGGTGGAGCATATAAGGAATTTTCAGGTCTCTACGGTGAGTTCGGGCCAGACCGCGTGCGCGATACGCCGGTGGCCGAAGCGGCCATGGTCGGTTTGGGCGTCGGTGCCGCGGCGGCCGGCCTGAGGCCGCTGGTCAGCATCACCTATATGGATTTCCTGATGCTGGGGCTCGACCCGCTGGTCAATTACGCGGCCAAAGCCCGGTTCAAGACCGGCGGCCAAATCACCACGCCAATCGTGGTGAAGACGACGGCGGGCGCCCGGGGCCAGGGCGTCGCCCATTCGCAGTGCATCGAAGCCTGGATGATGGCGGTTCCGGGTCTGAAGGTCGTCGCGCCATCGACCCCGGCTGATGCCTGTGGCCTCCTGAAATCTGCGCTGACTGACTCCGGCCCCGTCCTGTTCGTCGATCACAAGCGCCTGTTCTCCACGGCTGGCGAAGTTCCGTTGGCCGAGTCTTTCGTCCCGATCGGTGAAGCATTGGTGCGGCGGACTGGCACGCATGTGACCATTACGGCGCATTCCTACATGACGCGCATCGCACTGACCGCTGCCGAACATCTGGCTGAAGAGGGAGTTTCGTGCGAGATCATAGACTTGCGCAGCCTTGCTCCGATGGATGTCGAAACCATCGCCCAATCCGCCGGCCGTACCGGCGCGTTGTTGACGCTGGAGGAGGGCCAGTTGACCTGCGGCATCGGAGCAGAAATCGCGTTCCGGATTCGCGAGCTGGTTGGGCCGATCAGGATGGCGCGCGTGGGTGCGTTGCGGGCGCCGGTTTCGTCCAATCCCGTGCTGGAAGCAGCGTGCGTCCCCAGCGCCGATCGCGTAATCGGGGCGATCCGTCGTCTGCTGAACAACTGATCGGCGCATGATATACCTGTTGGCAGTGCCTGGCCCAATCGAGGATGTCGAGGAAGTCCGCGTGCTCGAATGGCATGGCGAGCCTGGCCGGTCCTTCCATCCGGGTGAGTTGGTTGTGGAGCTCGAAACCCATAAGGCGCTGGTGGAAGTGCGGGCGGCTCAGCCCGGCGTGTTGCGCCGGATCATTTGCGCGGCGGGTGACTGGCAGGCGGTCGGAAAACCGCTGGCGCTGTTGAGCGACAATCCCGGCGAAGATCTCGTCAACCCGGATGGGATGCTTCCGCTGTTGCCGGTCTCTTTTGAGATTTCGTAACAGGGGTGAAGCCCGGTACGCGCAGCGCAGACAAGATGCGCAGGACTTCGCCGCGCATTTCGGCCTGCATCAGACCGCTCTGATGGACGGCGTCCGTGGTAAAGCAGCGCACACCGCCCAAATCGGCGGCGATCGCATCGGCATCAATGATTGCGATGTCCTGTTCGCGCGCCAGATCGTGAAGCATCAGGTTCAAATCCTTGTCGCGGACACTTGCGGTACGGTTGAAGGTTGATGCGTCCAGCATCGCGTATGTCTGGATGTCCTCGTAACCGGAACTCGACATCACATTGTGGATCAATATCCGGCATTCGGGAGCGGTAGACCGGATCAGCGCGATCAGCGCAGCGTAGTCGCGACGAATGTCATCCACCCTGCGGGGGATCGGCTCGAAATTGGCGCGCAGCCACGCAGGAATTGCCGGCCCCGCCGATTCGATGCGGTAACTGTGGCTCTGCAAAACATAGCCGAGCCTGCGATGGCTCAACAGCACGGGCGGTTCGGCCCTGAGGGACAGAATGACCGCGTCGGGAGGGCCGGTTCTCCGCAAACCCGTGCGGGTCAGCACATCGTAATGCGTTGCGAGCGGCGCGCTTTGCAGCGCGCGCAGAATCTCGCCCGCAACGATCCAGTCGCCGGGCGCCGGCGTAACCGGTCCCCCGGCCAGCGATGCCGCAAGATCCCGGGCAATCTCTGCCCGTTCCGCGGCCGTACGCCGGATTTGTTCGGCCAAAAGCCGCGCGTTGGGGACCAGGGCTTCGTCGGAGACATGCACAACATGGGCAGGTCCTCTCACAGCGCCGATGAAGTCTTCGAATGCGAAGCGGTCTCCCCGGATCACTCCGCCCAACTCGCAGATGCCCAGATTGAGAAGGGTGCCAATGCGCCCGTCATCTTCGACACGCCATCCCCGGCGGGCCAGGCGGGCAGGGCCGCTGGCGCCTCCGCCGGAGGCCATCAGCAATCTCAACTGGCAGGATTCGACGTCCGGAGCGCAGCCGCTCTCCGGCTCGATACCTCCAATGGCGAAATCCGGATTCCAGACGAAGAGCTGAAACTGGTCGAAGAAACCGCCGAACGAGCTGTGGAGCGAACGGTGGAGGCGCCCGGCGACCGGGGTGGCAAGCGCGAATTGCAGTTCGCGCTCACCCTCGCCAAACGGATCCGGCGCATCACGTGCACCGCTGGTCCTAAGAAAACCAACGTTGAAATATGCAACATTCTCGCCGGCGCGGCACTGATGCCCGTCTTCGCAAAGCCAGTGGACACCAGAGTGCTGGATTCTGTACCCCGGCAGGTGCAGAGCGCCGATGCGCAGGGGCAGAACCGTCAAGGCGGGGTCTCCTCCCAGCTCAAAACCGGGATGATTCCGATGACCGTCAAGCGCGCGCTTCGAGACAGCAAACCATCCAGCGGCTCGTCTGGCCTGGTGCTGAACAGGGCGAGATTGGCGCCGGCAACGGGCTCGTCGCCCACGGCAACGCACAACCGGCGCAACCACACGCGGTCGCGTACAATCAGGCAGTAATGTCCCACAGGCGGGCAGTCATGCGGAGCGGCGGTGCTCAAATCGAGCGTGAGATCGAACAGCCTGCCGCCAACCGGCATCGCAGTACCGGCCGCGACATGGATTTTGTCGATGATCGCCGTCGTCATGTAAGGATTGATCCGGGGCAGAGGCAGGTTCAACAGCAATGAAACGGGCTCCGGGGACACATCGCCGGCATCTTCGCGAGCCCCGCCCCCGATGGTCAAGACGTGATTGTCGCGCAAGCCAGAGCAGGTTGTTCGGATGAAGTGCCCGCTTGAATTTGGCGAAGACAAATATCGCACGATCGAAGAGGCACGGGTGACCGGCCTCCTGCTTCTGCATGGCTGGGCGGATGAGGTCCGCAGCGGTGGACGCGCGCAGGCTGAGCGGCAGGTGCGCGCGGCACTTGACCGGTTTGTCGCGCTGGGGCTGCCGTACCGGAAATCCGCGAACGGCGAACGGCTGTTCGACCCCGTAGAGGCGGTAAATTTCCTGCGCTGGGCCTGCGTTCAGCACGGCGATCATACGCTGACGGACCATTGCCTCCCCACGGCGCACCGGCTGGTACTGGAAGCGCAGGGAGATGGCACGCGGCATCCGCCGCCGTCGCCGGAATCACTCGGCGCACAGCGATACTGCGTGCGAATTTTGCGCATGTTCAATCTTGAGAATCGACCAGCGCAAGAGCGACTCCGGCTGCGTCTGCCGCGCGCGATCGAGGGCCCGGAGCTCGACGATGTCGAAACCACATTCCTCCCGCCGGCGGGTCTGGAGGTTGATGTTGTTTCCGCCCCCGCCCGGCTGGACGCATTGATCAGGTGCCCCGTCCAAAAAGAAACAACCATCGGACTCACCACGACGTTTACGGCCCGGCCCTTTGCTCCGGCAGGCACAGGGGCGATTCTCGATCGGGCGGAAGTTGAACTCTATACGCGGCCGTCCGAAGGATTGATCAGGGTCAGCAACCGCATCCGCACGCTGGCCTCCGCCCTCACCCGCGGACAGGGCAGCACATGGATGATGCTTCGGCAGTTCTGGAATTTCATGCTCGATGAGCTTTCCTGCGGGGCGGTGCATTATGACCAACTCGATCCGGAGCAGCCGCTCGACTGGGTGCTGGATCACGGCTGGTATGACTGCCAGCTGGGTTCGGCACTGTTGTGCGCCCTGTGCCGTGCGCGCGGCATTCCGGCGCGTCTGGTCAGCGGATATTTCCTGCACCCGGCCGCGCCAGCCGTTC
>JANWHR010000194.1 GCA_025450355.1 Micropepsaceae bacterium | reverse complement strand
GAAGACCGCCCGGCGCGCGTTGGAATCTCGGTCACCGACCTGATTTCATCCATGTATGCGGCCGCCGGCATCCTCACCGCGCTGTATCAGCGTGAGCATACGGGTGAGGGGCAGATCATCGATGTCTCGATGTTTGAAACGGCGGCCTCCTGGCTAGGCTATTTCCCGCATCACTACTGGCATCGTGGCGAAGAGCCGAAACGTTATGGCCTGCGCCACCAATACATTACGCCCTATGGCCATTACCTCGGCAGCGACGGCAAATATTTTGGCGTTGCGGTGGCGAGCGCGACCGATTGGGACGTGTTTTGCAAGCAGGTTATCGAACGGCCTGATTTGCTTTCCGACCCGCGGTTCAGGGACCCCCCGGCGCGGCGGACCAATCGCGAGGAACTCGATGCCATTCTCAACGCCATCTTTCTGGAACGCCCATCGACGGAATGGCTTGCACGGCTCGACAAAGCGCGCCTCCCGCATGGCAGGGTGAACAGCGTCGGCGAGGTGCTGGACCATCCGCAACTGAAAGCGCGCGAAATGATCCAGGAGATCGATTCACCTGTAGGAAAAATCCCCGTACTGGCAAATCCGCTGCATCTTTCAGACAGTCCGCCGCGACTGGACCGGATGCCGGTGCTGGGCGAGGACACCGGATCGATCCTGGCGGGTATCGGCTATTCCGCTGCGGAAATCGAAGAGTTCCGCCGCCGCGGCGTTATTTGATCCCGGTGATCCGGATGCTGCTGTGGCGGGTTTTGTAGCGCCGGTTGAGTGAGATCAGCAGCGCCGTCATGCTTTCGCAAATGCGCGACATTTCCAGCGGCCCTGCATCCAGCGGACGCAGCCCGGGAATCAGCGACACAAACCCGCTCAGTCTCTGTTTTGCGCCCGTGTCATCTCCGCAGATCAGGATGTCGCAATCCGGCAGCGCGCCGGGATCGTGCAGCAGCTCCGCCGAAACGTTGTGAAACGCTGAAACCACCACTACTTCCGGCAACAATGCCTGAGCGGCCTGCGCACAGGAACCCTCCCACAGCCCGAGAAGACGCGTGGCCCGGCCGCCAATCGCCACGGCAAGCGGCACGGTAGTATCGACAAGCACCCTGCCCTTCAGCACGTCCTTGATGGATTTCAGCGTCGCCGCCTGCGCCGCAAAAGGCACTGTCAGCACTACGACGCCGGCCTTTGCTGCCGCCGCGGCATTTGCCGCGCCGTTCACTGTTGCATCGCGAACAGCACTGCGAATGCGAGTCGCCGCCTCTTCCGCCTTGTTCGGGTCGCGCGATCCGATCACAACCTGCACGCCCGCCTTCGCCCAGCGCATCGCCAGCCCGAAACCCAGATCACCGGTTCCGCCAATAATGGCGACTGTTTCTTCCATGATCCGCTCCCTGGCTGCGCCGCCTTGTGGCAGTGTGGCGCCATAGCCGCAAGTGCCCGGAACCCGCTGTGCCGCAGTTGATACAGATCATTCCGCTTTCCGGAATTCCTGAAATCGGTAACGGCGACGATCTCGCATCGCTGATTTGCACTGCTTTGCGAGTTCAGGGTTGCCGGGTCGAAAAGGGCGACATTTTCGTCGTGGCCCAGAAGATCGTGTCCAAAGCGGAAGGACGCGTGGTTGCGCTCGCGGAAATCACCCCGTCCAGACGCGCGCGGGAATGGGCAGAGCAATGGGGCAAGGATGCGCGGCTGATTGAACTGGTGTTCCGGGAATCCAGAAGGATTCTGCGCATGGAGCGGGGAATCATTGTCGCGGAGACCAAACACGGGTTCGTCTGCGCCAATGCGGGCGTTGATGCTTCCAATGCCCCGGAAGGCGCCGCGATCCTGCTTCCGGAAAACCCGGACAAATCCGCGCGCGTCCTGCGGGAGAACCTGAACAGACTATTCGACAAACACCTTGGCGTGATCGTCAGCGACACCTTTGGACGAGCCTGGCGCGAGGGGCTTGTGAATGTGGCACTCGGCGTGGCGGGCATGCCGGCGCTGATCGATTATCGCGGTCAACGTGATGCCAATGGAAAACTGCTGCACGCGACCATGATCGCAACTGCGGACGAGATTGCCTCGGCAGCCGAACTGGTGATGGGCAAATCCGATCGCATCCCGGTGGTGATCGTACGCGGCCTCAACGTGGATAGGCCTGGGGGAACGGGGCAGGATCTGGTGCGGCCGGCGGAGCGCGATCTCTTTCGCTGAACCAGCGGCCGGTTTGGGATTCCGTGGCCACGCGCCCGCGCAGCAATTCCAGGTCCTGCGGTTCGTCGATATCCAGCGCGATGCGCGGATTGTTGAGTATCGTTACCGCAACATCAGCAGCACGGGCTGCGGCCAGATGGCGCGACAGGCTGTCTTTGCCGAAGAACGATGGAAAGGCTGTTGGCGGCGCGCGCAACAATGCATTGGTTCCGGTCCCGTCGCGCGAAGGAACGAGGACAGATGACGGCCACTGGTCGAGTGCCTCGAATATCTCATCCACATCCGTTCCGCGCAACAGTGGCAGGTCGGTGGGAATCCGCAGCAGGGCCTCGATTCCTGTGGCCTCGCAATGACGGCAGGCGAAATCGACCGATGCCGATTCGGAGTGCTGCTGCGACTCGATAAGGACTTCCCAGCGATTCTGCTTCGCCCAGGCAACGGCGCGCGGCTCGTTCGTGACGACAATAACTTTGTCAACCCCGCGGACCTCTGCAATCGTATCGAATAGATCACGACAGAAAGCGGCTGCCAGCGCGGCGCGCGCCTCGTCCGGCAGGAATGCGGCAAGGCGCGATTTTGCCAGCGCGAATGCCTTGACGGGAATAAGGACCGCTTTCATTGGAATCCGCGGAATCGGGCCATAATCGCTTCCGCGAGCCCGATCTTGTCCGCGAGCGTGCGCATTATTGTGGGCAGCAGGATTGGAGTTACGCCACGCTCTTCGACGGCCGCGCACTCCGAATCGTCGCTGCGGTCCAGGACCATGGTCCGGCAAAAATCGGCATAAATTCCGGCGATCGCACGTGGCGACAAATCATAACCCAGTTCGGACATCATTTTGTCCGTAGGACCCTTGAGAGATTTTCCTCCGACGAGCGGACAAACCGCGATCACAGCTTCACGCCGCTGTTGCAAGGAATCGCGAATCCCCGGAACGGCAAGGATGGGCGCAATGCTGATCAGCGGATTGCTCGGCGCGATGACGATCACGTCCGCCCCGGCAATCGCTTCCAGCACCCCCGGCGCGGCTTTTGCCGCAGATGCGTGGCGGAATTCGATGCCGCACACGACCGGCTCACAGCGGCGGCGCACCAGATATTCCTGGAGGTGCATCACACCTTCGCTGGTTGCCAGCATTGTACTTATCGGGTCGTCGCTCATGGGCCGCACGCGCGCCGACACACCAAGCGACTCCCGGATCGTGTCAATCGCCTGCGACAGCGTGGCGCCGGATTTCATCAGCGCGGTGCGATGAATGTGAGTGGCGAGATCACGGTCACCAAGCTGAAACCAGGTCTCCCGGCCGTAGGCCGCAAGGCCCTCTGCGACATGAAAGCAGTCGTCCCTGATACCCCAACCGGTTGCGGGATTCACGATGTCAGCCAGGGGGTAGAGCAGGATATCGGGATCGGGCGAGACACGAAGCCCATGCATCACGATGTCATCGCCGGTATTGACGATCGCCGTCAGTTCGCAATGCTTCGCGCGGTAGAATCCCAACGCCAGCTTCGATCCGCCAACGCCACCGGTGAGGAGTGTGACTTTCATTGTTGCCGATGTCATACCCGGCGAGCTTTGCCAGCAAAATACCGCGGCGGCACCGAAGGGTTAATACGCAGCAGATGCTGCACGGCCAACCAGCAGAGGCATTCGCTCGACGGGGAGCACCTCGTGTCCTTCCGGATCGGCATAGATGCGCCGGATGCCGTAGGTGGTGTAGCGCTCGGCGGGAGTTCGCCCGATGCTGCGGATCATGGCGCGCAGTTCGCCGGGCGTGACCGATTCGCCGTAATCGGCGCCCGCTGCTTTGGAAATGCTTTCCTCCATCAGCGTACCGGAAAAATCATTTGCTCCCGCCTGAAGGCAGGCCAGCGCGCCGGGAAAACCAAGCTTCACCCACGACACCTGAACGTTCGGAATGTCGGCGTTCAACAGCAGTCTTGCGAGCGCATGAACAATCAGGTCCTCATCGGATGACGCGCCCGCGCGCGCGCCGCCTTTCTTGTACAACCTTGTCTTCGTGTGGATGAACCCGAGAGGCACGAATTCGGTAAACCCGCCGGTTTCGCGCTGAACATCGCGCAACAGCAGCATGTGGCGCACCCAATGTTCCGGCGTCTCGGTATGGCCGTACATCATCGTGGAGGTGGAGGGGATTCCCTGCGCATGTGCGGCACGGATGATTTCGACCCAACGCACCGCGGTCAGCTTGTTGGGACTGAGTTCGATGCGAACCGCGTCATCGAGGATTTCCGCGGCCGTACCGGGAATGCTGCCGAGCCCCGCCTCTTTCAGCGAAAGCAGATGATCGGTCAGCGAAAGTCCGGTTTTCTCCACACCATAGGAAATTTCCATCGGCGAATAGGCGTGCAGATGGAGTTGCGGAAATTCCCGTCTGATGTCGCGAAGCAGACCGGCGTAGTAACCGCCATTCAGATTTTTCGGCAATCCACCCTGGATGCATAGCTCGGTTGCGCCAGCCAGAACGGCCTCGCGGGATTTCGCGAGCAAATCCTCCGTTGAATGAAAATAGGCATCCCGCGCCCGTGGACCGCGGGAAAACCCGCAGAACGAGCAACCCACAATGCATATATTCGTGAAGTTCAGGTTGCGATTGACGACATAGGTCAGCACATCACCAATCGTACGCCGCCTGATCTCATCCGCGGTTTTGACCAGCGCCAGAAGATCGTCTCCGGCCGCGTTTGCCAGCAGCACCCCGTCGGAAAAGTTGAGATCGCCGCCGCCAAGCGCCTTTTCCAAAATGCGCGCGAACTGCGGCCGTGCCCGGCCCAATGCAAGGTTGCAGTCCATCTCCTGCCACGCAGGATCGAGCGCCCCGGTCATGCCAGACCCGTCCGTGCGTAGAAGCCGTCTCCAAGGTACGGTTGCATCCGCGCCGCAACGTGAGGATCGATAAACTCATCACGCGCCGCATATTCGGGATAAATCGCGAGCCGCTCGCGCAACCGGAACCCGCAATCGGTGGTCTGTTCCGCGAGTTTCGGAATCTGCGGCCATGCCGCTTCGGGGTTGATGAAATCTTTCGTCACCGGCGAAATACCGCCCCAGTCGTTGATCCCCGCCGCGAGCAATTGGGGAAAATCTTCGCTCACCAGATTGGGTGGCGACTGGATATTCATGTCCGGCATCATCAGACGCGCGACCGCAAGAGTGCGTTGTAACTCATCAAGTGACGCATTTGACGATTCCGCCATTCGGGTATTTTGCTTTGCCCGAAACGGCTGCACCAGCACTTCCTGGATATGTCCGTGGCATCGATACTTATCGCGGATTGCGCAAAGTGAATCGACTCTTTCGGCGGCGCTTTCACCAATTCCCAGCAGAATGCCCGTGGTGAACGGAATCTTCTGCCTGCCGGCCTCTTCGATCACGCGCAACCGCAGTGCAG
>JANWHR010000193.1 GCA_025450355.1 Micropepsaceae bacterium | reverse complement strand
GCTGCTGCGGACCACGCGGTCGAAATCCAGAACGGCATCGAAGCCGGCCTCGCGCCGAATCCAGTCATTGACGCGATTGCGGATTTTGGTCTTCTGCTCATCCCAGCCTGTGTCGGCCACGCCCGGCACCACGCTGTGCCGGGGCACGATGGTGGCGCCGATCACCTTGATGCCCCTGGCCCGCGCGCGCGCCATCATGTCTTTCAGGCCGGCGATGACCTGTTCGGCGCCGGCGCCGCGGCGGATGTCGTTGGTTCCGAGAAAGATGATCACATGCGACACGCCGGAAAGCGACAGCACATCGCGATCAAACCGGTCCACGCCAGACGGCGAATTGAGCGGCGGATTGAAATTTGGCGCGTTCACGGCGGTATTTCCGCCAATGCCTTCGTTGAGAACGGCGCGGCGCACCGGCCCCCCCAGCGCAAAGCGCTCCGCGAGTACGTCTTCCCAGCGGTCATGCGCATTCGGTGTGGAGCACGTCCCATCGGTGATGGAATCGCCGAATGCGACAATGGCCGACGAAGGCGCCGCGGGAAGAACATCGATCGACTTCAGCCATGGCATTGAAGCAATCATTTTGCCCAGTCCCTTGCCATCCACGGACATGGTCTGGTCGCCGCCGCCATCCTCGGTGGCGTAGGAGGTCTCCTGCGCGTTGTTGTGCTGGCTTGGGGCCGCGCTGCCTTCGACAAAGATACTGACCGCGAGATCCTGTTGCGCCTCGACCCGAAGCGCCGCCGCATCACTTTCGATGCTGCCGCCCGCCGGAATGGTAACCGATGGTTTGCCGGAGAACGTAACCGGCCGCAGCAATTCTTGGGCGACGGCCGCCCCGCGCACGCGCGGCGCCACGGTCACATGGGAAAATGTCACCGGCCGAGTGCCAAAGGAATTGTCGAGGCGGATGCGCACCTGACCCCCCGGCAGTGTTACGCGCGCAATGAGGCGCAGCGTCGCGTCATTGACAGGCGCCCGCGCCACGCCCTGCTGTGATGCAGACCATGATGTGACCCAGTTTGCGCCGTTTTGCGCTGCAGCCGTTTCAGCCGCGAAACCAATCAACAACGCCAGCGCAAATGCGCAAATCCGCCCCGTTTGCATCCGTTCCTCCGCTTGGCCGGCGCCGGTGCACGGTATCTGATCGGGAACGGCCGTTCCAGACGGCCTAATTCGAATGCGATTTCAGATCGATATAAATCTCTTCGACATACTGGTCGGGGCGGACGGGCCCATTGGCCCAGCGCGCATCGAATTCCGCCGTTGGTTTTGCCGCCTCCACCTGTTCGAGCGTTTTGCCGTCTGCGAGCATTTTGCCGATGCGGTCGCGCAACGCGATCATGACCGCGAGATAGGCCTCCAGATCCTGCTTGCCCGCCACACGGCCGCGCCCCGGAACGATCCGCGTCCGGTCGTCCAGCGTGGGAAGCAGTGCCCGATAGGCGGCTATCATGCCGTCCAGGCTGCCACCCCGCGGATCGATGCGCGTGTAATCGCCGGAATTGAACAGGTCGGCGGCGAACAGCACATTGGCATTGCGAAAGCGTACGGCCACGTCGCCATCAGTATGGGCATGAGGAATATGCGTCACCTCGACGTCATCGCCATTGAAGTGCAAAGTCAGCGCGTCCTCGAAGGTGATCCGGGGCCAGGCCGCCGGGGGAAAGGCGCGCTGGCGCCCGCCTCCGGCGGGATTGACCTGTTCCGACATCAGGCGCGTTCGCGTATTCGTCTGCGCGATGACAACCGCGCCTGTTGCGGCAAAACTTGCGTTTCCGCCGACATGGTCGAAATGCCAGTGGGAATCGATCACGAATCGCACCGGGGCAGGCGAAATGCGCGCCAATTCCTGCCTCAATCGGGGAACGGCCGGTTCGTCCTGCGCATCCACCAGAAGCGTGCCGTCGGGCCCGGTGAAAACACCAACATTCAGGCCCATCTCGCCCCAATTCACGCTGAAAATCCCCGGCGCCACCTGTTCGGTGTGGCTTTCGCCAACGCCAGGCGCAGGCCGCTGCGCCGCAGCAGGCGAAACCGCCACAATGATCAAAAACGCGCAGAAGGCAGCGCGTGCAATCGGCAGGTTGGCTATCAATTGCGTTCTTCCATTGGTTTGCCGGTGCACGACAGCAAAACCCGATCCGTGTAGCCTATGCCAAACAAATTTCACACTGCCCGCCCAAATTGAAGCCAGACCCGGCCGGTCCAGGCGGGAAAAGGAGACATTGACGTGAGCCAATCCCCGAGTTGGCGTGCCCGCAATATCAGCAGGCCCATTCTCAACTGGTACCGGAAGGTCCTGCCGCCGATCTCACAGACGGAACGCGACGCCATCGCGGCCGGCACCGTGTGGTGGGACCGGGACTTGTTCTCCGGCCATCCCGACTGGTCGAAGCTGCGTGGTTTTCCCAAACCGCAGTTAACCCCCGAAGAAGAGACGTTTCTGGCCGGCCCGGTGGAGCGGCTTTGCGACATGCTCGACGATTGGGAGATCCGCCGCATTGGCGACCTGCCCGAACACGTCTGGTCGTTCATTCGCGACAACCGCTTCATGGGCATGATCATTCCGAAGGAGCGGGGCGGGCTTGGCTTTTCGGCACTGATGCACAGCCAGGTGGTGATGAAGGTGGCAAGCCGCAGCCCGGCCGCGGCGGTGACGGTGATGGTGCCCAACTCGCTTGGACCGGCAGAAATGCTGCTGCGCTATGGCACCGAGGCGCAACGCGATTATTACCTGCCGCGACTGGCCGCGGGCCAGGAAATTCCCTGCTTCGCGCTCACGGCCCCGGAAGCTGGCTCCGACGCAGCATCCATTCCCGATCGCGGCGTCGTCTGCACCGGCGAAATCAACGGCCAGAAGGTGCTTGGCATGCGGCTGACCTGGGATAAGCGCTACATCACGCTGGCCCCCGTGGCGACGCTGCTGGGGCTCGCCTTTCGGCTTTACGATCCCGGTCATCTGATCGGCGAGAAGGAAGATGTCGGGATCACGCTGGCCCTGATCCCGACCAGCACGCCGGGCGCGAAGATCGGACGCCGCCACTTCCCGGCTGGGCAATCGTTCCAGAACGGGCCCACATCCGGAAAGGACGTGTTTGTTCCGCTCGACACGATCATCGGCGGACCGGCGCGCGCCGGTGACGGCTGGCGCATGCTGATGGACTGTCTTGCGGCGGGGCGGGCGATTTCGCTGCCGGCCCTCGGCACCGGGGCTGCCATGTTTTGCGCACGCTATACCGGCGCCTATGCACGCGTTCGCCGTCAATTCGGATTGCCCATTGGCCGCTTCGAAGGCATCGAGGAGCCGCTGGCCCGGATTGCCGGTCATGCCTATGCGCTCGAGGCCGCCCGTCGAATGACAGCCTCCGCGCTCGACGCCGGAGAGCAGCCCTCCGTGCTGTCCGCAATTCTGAAATACCACGCAACCGAGCGCATGCGCGCCGTTCTCAACGATGCAATGGATGTTCACGGTGGGCGTGGAATCATGGACGGCCCGCGCAATTACCTGTTCGGCACTTACATGAGCGTGCCGGTCGCAATCACCGTGGAAGGCGCCAATATCCTGACGCGCTCGCTGATGATTTTCGGCCAGGGCTCCTTGCGTTGCCACCCATGGCTGCTGAAGGAAATGGAGGCGGCCAGCCTGCCCGATCCGGCGGAAGCGCTGACGGCGTTCGACCGGGTGTTGTTTTCGCATTTGCACGGCGCCGTCTCGAACACGGTGAGGGCGTTGTGGCACAACCTTACCGGCGGACGTTTCGCGAAAGTACCGAAGGCCGGCCCCGTCACCTGGATGTACCGCGGCCTGCACGCCAACGCCGTGACGTTCGCGGCGGCGGCCGATTTCATCATGGGCGCGCTTGGCGGATCGTTGAAACGGCGGGAGGCGATTTCCGCCCGCCTCGGCGATATCCTCAGTGAGTTGTACCTGATGAGTTGTGTGCTGAAGCGATTCCAGGACGAGGGGCAACCGGCCGAGGACTTGCCGCTCGTCGAATGGAACTACCGCAATGCTCTGTACACGATGCAGACACGGCTGGACGAAGTGCTGGCAAATTTGCCCTCACGGCCGGTCGCATGGCTGTTGCGCATCATTGCCTTTCCGCTCGGACGGCATCACCGGCCCGCACCGGATCGCCTGGCCCGGCGGGTGGCGGCGCTGATTCTGGCGCCCTCGGCCGCACGCGACAGGCTGACGCGCGGAATTTATATCGGGCGGAGCCCTTCGGATGCGACCGGCCGGATGGAAGTGGCCTTTGCAGCCGCGATGGAGCGCGACGTAATCGAGGACAAAATTCGCGCCAGCGGCACTTCGATCCGGCGGGCGCTCGGCGAAATTCCACGGCTGCTGCGAGAGAATGTCATCACGCAGCACGAGGCCGAGGCGCTGACCGAAGCTTCCGCGGTGCTCCGTGACGCGATTGACGTGGATGATTTCGCGCCTGCGGAATTGACGGGACGCGAAACCTCAACGATCCGCGCCGCCGCCGAGTGACTGTCGCGCTCTGGCTGTCCACGGAACAATTTGTTCCGCAGACAGTTGTCACAGCCGGAATGCCGGAGATCGCGTGATGTTGGGAGCTATTCTGCTCATCATTTTGATCCTGCTTTTGCTTGGAGCATTGCCCGCCTGGCCCTACAGCACGGGTTGGGGATATGGCCCTAGTGGCCTGCTCGGAGTCGTTTTTGTGGTGATTTTGGTTCTGGTGCTGGTTGGCCGCGTCTGACCTGCCGGGTTATGATGCCGGCGCTGACTTGACCTGACTCCTCTCGCGTTGACGATCATGGCCGGATTGCACACATACCGCGCGAAACGCAATTTCGGCATGACCGCCGAACCTCGCGGCCGTGTCGCGCCGCGCCGGACCACCAGACTGCGTTTTGTCATTCAGCGCCACGCGGCGACGCGGCTGCATTATGACCTGCGCCTCGAACTGAATGGCGTGTACAAATCATGGGCGGTGACCAAAGTGCCGTCGCTGGACCCGGCGACCAAGCGTCTTGCCGTCGAAGTGGAAGACCACCCGCTGGAATACGGCACGTTTGAAGGCACGATTCCAAAAGGCCAGTACGGCGGCGGCACGGTTCAGTTGTGGGACCGCGGCGCGTGGCGGCCGAAAAGCGATGATCCCCAGGGCGACCTGAACAAGGGCATGCTCAAATTCGAGTTGCAGGGAAAACGCATGCATGGCGGCTGGGCGCTGATCCGGCTGCGGCAGGAAGAAACGAGGCGCACCGGCCAGTCCCGGCACAACTGGCTGCTGGTGAAGGAGCGTGACGACGCGGCACATCCGGGTGATCCGGACACGCTGCTTTCCGAAGATACGTCTGTCACCACGGGAAGAACTCTGAAGGAAATCGCATCCAGCAAGCGGTCGCGCGTGTGGAATTCGAACCGGGCCGAGGTCCCTGATTCCGGCAACGGCGCAAGTAGCCGCTCTCTCGGGGCGGGCTTAAAAAAAAACCGCAAGCGGCTCCCGGTCAGGCACGTAGCAAAAAAACCGCATTGAAAATGCCGGCGTTCGTGGCGCCGCAGCTGTGCCGGTTTGTCGATCGGCCGCCGGTGGGCACCGTCTGGATTCACGAGATCAAGTTCGATGGCTACCGGACGCAGTTGCGCGTCGAAAAGGGACGCGCTGTTTTGCGCACCCGCAAGGCGCTGGATTGGACAGAACGCTTTCCGGAGATTGCCGCGGAAGCACGCGCGTTACCCGACTGCATGACCGATGGTGAAATCTGTGGTCTCGACGATCATGGCGTTCCGAGTTTCGCCGGACTGCAGCAGGCATTATCGGAGGGCAATACCGGCGGCCTGATCTATTTCGTTTTCGATCTTCTGTTCGTTGACGGTGAAGATCTGCGGGCAGCGCCTCTGGAAGAACGCAAATCGCGGCTCAAGGCATTGCTGGCGAAAAAGCGGCTTCCGCGGTTTCGCCATGTCGAACATTTCGAAACATCGGGCGAAGAATTCCTCGAAACCGCGTGCCGCGCCAATTTGGAGGGCATTATTTCCAAACGGCGCGATGCACCCTACCGGTCGGGCCGCAGCGAACTCTGGACCAAGGAAAAATGCCGCGGCGGACAGGAAGTGGTGATTGGCGGCTGGTGGGGCGGCGCCGCGAAACTGCGTTCCATCCTGGTGGGTGCGTTTGACGGAGAAAATTTCGTCTATCGCGGCCGGGTGGGCACGGGATTCAATGGCCAAAATTCCGGGCCGCTGTTGCGGGCGCTGAACCGCATCAAGCAGAACAAATCGCCTTTCACCGCGGGCGTAAAGCCACCGCGCGCACGCGAAATCACCTGGGTCGAACCGAAGCT
>JANWHR010000192.1 GCA_025450355.1 Micropepsaceae bacterium | reverse complement strand
CGACATGGCAAACCCGCTCGTCAGGTAAACTGCGGCGCTAAGCGGGTCGAGAGTTCCCTTCTTCTGCTCTTCTGTGACAGGATGCTTGTTGTCCCGATAGGGTGGATCCGAAACCACGGCTTTGGGGCCATCCGGACCAAACGTCAGGGTTGCATGCTGCCGCTGAACCGCATGGTTCTGCGAAAAGGAGTCATAAAGGCTTGGCTGCAGCTTGTTGCGGTCCGCAAGCCCGCTTGATGCTGTTTCGATCTTGGCCTTCCAGAAGGCGTTCACGATGCCTTTCGTCTCAAGGCTGGAAATTGCCTTGTAATCATTGCCCTGAAACCGCGCGGACATGGCCACCTTGCCGAGCGAAATGCCGCCAACGTAAAGGTCATAAGACAGGTCAAGCGTGGACGCCGGGGTGCCATTCTCGTCCGGCGCTTCACCACCGGCGCCAAACGCGGGCGGCGCCATGCTCAAAACCGCGCAACAGGCGCTCAGAAGACCAGTTCTGGCAAGCTTCATTGTGCCTCCAGGTCAAAGCGGACAATTTTCCGACAGCCCCCCAATTGCAGGCCATCTGAAGCCAATACTAGGCCAGACGCCGCCGTTCATGAAAATGAAGTTTGCGTTGGCTTGAGGTCTTCCCGTTCCCCTTGGGATGCTTGACGCGCCGGGTGACGTTCACCTATGAGACCGCTTCGCTCAAAATGCGTGAAGGATGGTTGCCATGGCTCGGCGCTGCGAATTGACGGGAAAAGGGGTCCGAAGCGGCCATCTGGTCAGCCATGCCAACAACCGCACAAAGCGCGTGTTCCGCCCGAATTTGCAAAGGGTGAGCCTCGCCAGCGATGTCCTCGGCGCCAGGGTCTCGCTCCGCATCAGCATGCACGCGCTCCGGTCAATCGACCGCGTTGGCGGTCTCGACCCGTTCCTGCTGAAGGCGAAAGACGATCTGCTGTCGGAACGCGCCCTTCGGCTCAAGCGGCAAATCGCCAAAAAACAGGCCGCACAGGTCACCCAGCCCGGCTGATCACGCCGCCCGGCGTCGGGGCCCGCGTACCGGCTTCTCCGCGAACAGTTCGATCAACTGTCCGGTCATCGCGCCAGCCAATTGTTCCGCATCCAGAATGGTTACGGCACGGCGGTAATAGCGCGTAACGTCGTGACCGATGCCGATCGCCAACAATTCGACCGGCGATTTGGTTTCGATCTCCGCGATCACCTGCCGAAGATGTTTGTCCAGGTAATTCCCGGGATTGACCGACAGGGTTGAATCGTCCACCGGCGCTCCGTCGGAGATCACCATCAACACGCGCCTGGATTCCGGACGCACGATCAAACGGCTGTGCGCCCAGATCAGCGCCTCGCCATCGATGTTTTCCTTCAGCAGACCCTCGCGCATCATCAGCCCGAGATTGCGCCGGGTGCGCCGTCCGGGGACATCGGCGGCCTTGTAGATGATGTGGCGCAGGTCATTCAGCCGCCCCGGATGCGCAGGCTTCCCTTCGTTCAACCAGCGTTCGCGCGACTGCCCGCCTTTCCACGCCCGTGTCGTGAACCCCAGGATCTCCACTTTCACCGCACAGCGTTCCAGTGTCCGCGCCAGAATGTCGCCGCACATGGCCGCAACCATGATGGGCCGGCCGCGCATCGACCCCGAATTGTCCAGCAGCAGCGTCACCACCGTGTCGCGAAATTCCATTTCGCGTTCGAGTTTGAAGGAAAGCGGGTGCATCGGATCGATCACGACGCGCGACAACCGCGCACTGTCCAGCAAACCCTCTTCCAGGTCGAAATCCCAGGATCGCTTTTGTTGCGCCATCAGCAGCCGTTGCAGCCGGTTGGCCAGCCGGGCCACCACGCCCTGGACCGGCGCGAGCTGCTGGTCCAGAAAATTGCGCAGCCGCGTCAGCTCGTCGGCGTCGCACAAATCCTCCGCCTGGACGGTCTCGTCGAATTGCGGCGTGTACGCCGCATAATCCCAGCGCTCTGCATCCTGGAAGGGCAGATCGGGACGGAACGGGCGCTTGCCCTCGCGGGTTTCCTGCGCGTCCTGAAGGTCCGAATTTTCGGCCTTCATTTCACCGGTGACGTCCTCGCCCGCTTCGCTGGAATCCTTCTTTTCGCCTTCCGCGCTCGACGGTTCGCTTTCCTCGCCCTCGGATTCCTGCTCGCCCTGCGCTTCTTCCTGCTCGGCGCCTTCCGGCGATTCTTCGTCGCCTTCGGGCTCTTCGACATATTCGTCGGCGAGCTCCAGCCCGGTAAGGATGGCGCGCGTCAGCTTTGCGAAAGCCCGCTGGTTGCGCACACTCCCCTTCAGCTGGTCGAGATCGTCGCCCGCTTTTGCTTCGACAAAGGGACGCCAGAGGTCCACCGCGCGGCGGGCGATTTCCGGAGGCGCGTCGCCGGTCAGGCGCTCCCGCACGATCAGTCCGATGATGTCCGTCAGCGGCGCCTGAATCTGCTCCTTGACTTCGCCAAGGCCGGCTGCCTTGCACCGCATGGCGAGTACGGCACCGAGATTTTCCCGTACTCCAGGCATCGCGAGCGCGCCGATGGCTTCGACCCGCGCCTGTTCTGCGGCCTCGAAAATCGCACCCGCATCGCCGCCGGACGGGCGCATTTCGCGATCGATCGCATCCTCATGATAGGCGAGCTTGAGCGCATAGGCGTCGCCCGCGCCGCGCACCGCGGCAACTTCATCGGCCGGCAGACTGCGCGAGGGCAGGGGAAGACGGACTTTCTTGCCACGGAGCATCGGCTGTTCCGGTGAAAATGTGACCTCCAGCTCCGGTTCGCCGGCCATCGAGCGCACCGCGCTTGCAACAGCGCGTTTGAATGGATCGGTCGGATTCCCCTCGCTCACGGCACCAAAGCATTTTCCGCCGAAGCATGTCCCCGGCACCGATCGGGGATGGTTGCCGGTTCGGCGCAAAAAATGCGCCAAACAGAATCAATCAGGCGCATTTCTGATTCAAAGAAGCTGAATCGTGGCATCAGGCCACTTTCACCCGCGTCGCGGATTCCGGCAGATCCTGCCCGAAGCAGCGCTGATAGAATTCCGCCACCGCCGGACGTTCCAGCTCGTCGCATTTGTTCAGAAAGGTCACGCGGAAAGCGAATCCGACATCGCCGAAAATCTCCGCGTTCTCCGCCCAGGTGATCACGGTGCGCGGACTCATGACCGTGGAAATATCGCCGTTGATGAAGGCGTTTCGCGTCATGTCGGCGACCCGGACCATCGCTGCGATCGTCTTCTTTCCTTCGGCGGTCTGATAGGCCGCCGATTTCGCCAGCACAATGTCCACTTCCGTATCGTGCGGCAGATAATTCAGCGTCACCACAATGTTCCAGCGATCCATCTGTCCCTGATTGATCTGCTGCGTCCCGTGATATAGCCCTGAGGTATCGCCCAGCCCGATGGTGTTCGTGGTGGCAAACAGCCGGAACCAGGGATGGGGGCGGATCACGCGATTCTGGTCCAGCAGCGTCAGTTTGCCCTGCACTTCGAGCACGCGCTGAATCACGAACATCACGTCGGGACGGCCCGCATCATATTCGTCAAACGTCAGGCACACCGGATGCTGGATCGCCCAGGGCAGAATGCCTTCGCGGAATTCCGTGATCTGCTTGCCATCCTTCAGAACGATGGCGTCCTTTCCAACCAGGTCGATGCGGCTGATGTGGGAATCCAGATTCACCCGCACACAAGGCCAGTTCAGGCGTGCGGCCACCTGTTCGATGTGGGTCGATTTCCCGGTTCCGTGATAGCCCTGAATCAGAATGCGGCGGTTGTGGGCAAAGCCGGCGAGAATGGCGAGCGTGGTTTCGCGGTCGAACACATAGGCGGGATCGAGATCGGGTACATATTCATTCGGTTTGGAAAAGGCTGGCACGGCCAGGGCGACGTCGAGGCCAAACGTGTTGCGCACATCGACCGTCATGTCCGGTGTCGCGGCGGCATCAAGACCATTGCTGGGCATCATTCATCCATCAGATCGGGGCGGGACTCCGCACGGGTGAAGAACGGGTCTCCTTCGGCCTGCCGGGGAGGGCGCGTTCAGCTCACGAAAAGCCGCTGGCGCGAAGATGGCCATAGGCTTTGATGACCTGCCTCAGCCGCTCTTCCATGCCGCGGTTGCCGCCATTGGCGTCGGGATGAAACCGCTTCACGAGTTCCTTATACCGGGCTTTTATCTCGTGCAAGCTGGCACTTTCTTCAAGGTTGAGCACGGCGAGCGCATTCAGCTGCGACCTGGTCAGTGTCCTGCGCCGGCGCGGCTCCGCGGGCGCGGCTGCCTCTTCGAACACCGCAAACCCGTCCTCGAAGTGGTAGGCGAAATGGGCCGAGGCGCCGGATTGCGGATTCGCGGTACGCTTTCCCAGCGGCCAGGTCGGGCGGTGGCCGGTCAGGGCATCGATGCAGAAGCGCTGGATTTCCGCATCGCTCATGCCCTGAAAAAAATCCCATTTTTCGTTGTGTTCGCGCAAATGTGCGCGGCACAACCAGTGCCGGTCTTCCAGATTGGCGCGGGTTTTGGGAACATGGCTTTCGGCAGGCTCGCGGCATCCCGGCGCCGCGCAAGGCCGCGTCTTCGCCGCCGCAGGCTTCGGACGGGAAGCGTTGATGCGGATGTCATAGCCGAGGCGCGGGCGATAGGCCGTAGACGTCATGGGTTCATTATGGGGTGCAAAGTCTAAAAGACAAGAAAATGAAAAGCTTGACACACAGTTCTGCGCGGCTGGCGGGGCACGCCAGTGAGTGAATCGGGAATGGTCGCCGCACGCCTGCGGCAAAAGCTCGAATCCGCGTTTCAGCCGGCCGAACTCTCCATCGTGGATGAAAGCGCGCGTCATGCGGGTCATTCGGGCGCACGTGCAGGCGGGCAATCGCATTTCCGTATCCGGATCATTTCGGCGGGTTTTGCCGGCCTCTCCCGCGTCGAACGGCAGCGCCGCGTCTATGATGCAGTCGCGGACGAAATCGCCGCCGGCCTGCACGCCCTCGCCCTCACCACCCTCACCCCCGAAGAAGCAAAGACGATCTCGTCCCGGACTTGATCCGGGCGGGACTTACCTTGAAGCACTTGAGGCGTAGTAGATCCCGCATCTCCGCTCCGCTCAGTGCGGATGACAGCAGTGGAGGAAAAAGGAAAGGCCGCGGAGACTTGCGAATCTCCACGGCCCGTCAGACTTGCTGAACGTCAGATCCGTTTGATCTGATCCTCCCCGTCCAGCCAGTGGTTGAAATTAGCGCCCCTTGACACCCGCGCGGTGTGATCGTTGTCAATAACCGCTTAATATTCCTGCACAGGGTGAAAGAAGAAGGCCAGGCTCCCGGTTCGTTCAGAAGGCGTTCATGAGAATCGGGCCACTATACCGATCGTCACGCGGCGATATTCCTCCCTCGCCTCGTGCAACTCGGGCGCCCCGGTTCATTGCGGTATCGGGGCGCCCCTTTCCGCCCCGGACCGCGGGCTCCCCGCCCGCCTTTGTTTTGAACCGCGGGCTTCCAGCCCGCATTTTTTATACCACAGGCTTCCAGCCCGCCTTTCACGCCTTCCGCTCCGCCTCCGGCTCATACAAATGCGTCTGAAAGCCCACGAACGCGTCGCGGATCGCCGCAATGCCGCCGAGCTGGTCGGCCGCATCGCTCACCGTCTGATATGTCAGTTCCAGCAAGCCGCCCAGCTTTTCCCGATCCAGTTCTCCCACACCCTGGCTGACATATTGCGCCAGCACGAAATCCAGAAACTGTTGCAGCCCTGTGTCGTCCATCGGCATGAACTGCGGTCTGTGTGATTCCACGCGCCCGGCCCGCGTCAGGGCGTTCCGCGCACCCTGGGCTTCTTCGCGCGGGACGGTTCCTGCGTCAGCGGCTCGCCCCATGGCGATCCGGCGTAACGGTTCGATTCGCCATTCAGACCAGAAAGTCGAACGATTTCAACGATGTTGCTTTGTTACGCTTGGAATCGCGATTCCCTGCGTGGTTTCTCCGCCCGTTTACGGGGAGTGGCGCGACAGCGCCGAGGGGAGCGACCGGTTGCGAACCCGCACGATTGTGAGCCGTGGAATCACGCTGCGTCTGACCGTTTTGGCGGCGTGATGCGCAGCGCCATGAGCTGGTTGCGCTGCCGCCGCAGAACCTCGAATTTGAACCCGAAAAAGGAAAATATCTGCCCGGCTTCCGGAATGATTCTCGCCTCATGGATCACCAAACCAGCGACGGTCGTCGCCAGATCGTCGGGCAAATCCCATTCCAGTTCCCGGTTGAGATCGCGCACCGGCGTCCAGCCATCGACGTTGAATGAACCGTCCGCCTGCGGACGGATATTCTCCGCCACTACCACGCGTTCCTGCGCAATGTCCCCGACGATTTCCTCAAGGATGTCTTCCAGCGTAATCAGGCCCTGAAGCACGCCATATTCATCGACCACCAGGGCAAAATGTTCGCGGCGGTCGAGAAAGGCCCGCAACTGCTCTTCCAGGGTCGTCGTGTCCGGAACGAACCAGGGTTGCGACGCAAGCGCCATGATGTTCAGTTCGCTCAACCGGGCCCTGTTCCCCAGTATTACGCGCAGCACATCCTTGACGTGCACCACGCCCACGATATTTTCCGGATCATCGCGCCAGATCGGGAACCGGCTGTGGGTGGAGGCCATCATCCGGGAAATGATTTCCTCCGGCGCTGTTCCCCCGTCGAGCACTTCCATGGTTTTGCGGTGAACCATCACGTCGGCCACATGCAGGTCGGCGAGATCCAGAATTCCGCCCAGCATGTCGCGGTGCTCGCGTTCGACCGTACCTTCCTGGTGGTGCAGCTCGATCGCGCCGCGGATTTCCTCCTGGGCGGTCATGGCGGGCTTTTCACCGGCATGGCTGATGCCAAAAACCCGCAGGATGAGCCAGACGAAATATTGCACCGCGGCGACCAGCGGCCCCACCAGGGCAACCATGATGCGCACCGGGAAGGCGACCGCGAGCGCGGCGCGATCGGTGCGGGCAATCGCGAGCGTTTTCGGTAGCACTTCCGCGAAAATCAGGATCACGGCGGTCAGGCACAGGGTGATGATGGCGATGGCGCCCTTTGGAAACAGCGCCCCGAAAGTCGAAGTCGCAAGAACCGAAGCGAGAATGTTAACGAAAGTATTTCCCAGCAGCAGCGCTCCGATCAGGCGTTCACGGTCGGAGATCAGGCGGTTCACCTGTTTTGCCGCCCGCGATCCCTCACCCGCGAGATGATGCATGCGGGCCTTTGAAACCGCGGTGAGCGCGGTTTCAGAACCGGCGAAAAACGCGGAAAACAGCAGCAGGACGACAATTGCAAAAATTGAAAGTGACAGGTTGAACGTCATCGGCAATTCCCCGGTTTCGCAAAAGGGCGTCCCACAATCCAGTGCTCAGGATGCGGCGAGTACAGCCGATACGTCCAATTCGCCGACCTCGCGGCTGACAAATGCCT
>JANWHR010000191.1 GCA_025450355.1 Micropepsaceae bacterium | reverse complement strand
GGCACCAAACCATGATTGGGACGGCATCAAATTCCGTCCTGCAATAGCTCTCACCGATCCGGATCTGATTTCCCGGGTATGACGGAAAATGCCTTCCGGCGTTGCAAAGCCGTCTCCTTAGCGCGTTCGCGAGCGCACGGAAAAAGTCGCGCACCCGGTGTAATACACGCCCGGCGGTGCCGCAGGGCTTTGGGGCTTCTCCGCGTGCTTCCGCCATTGCATCAGTCTTTTCAGGGCTCTCAGCATCGTTGATCACCGCACTGCCTTCGAGCCGCGCGCGAGCGCGCGTACAGGGGCGAGCACTTGGTGTAAGAGACCTGCGGCGGCGACGGAGGGCTTTGGCGTCTCCCCATTTTTGTCCGCCATTGCAGCAGCCTTTTCAGGGCTCTCAGCATTGTTGATCACCGCACTGCGTTCGAGCCGCGCGCGATCCCGGAATCGTCCACCCGTTTGCGGCCCATCTCTGCTTCCAGAGTGCGCCACTCGCCGGCCGTGAACAAGCCCAAAGCAACCATGTGCAAAGCGTGCAAAGAGGATTCAGCAGGACCGATGCCGCCGCAAACGCGGGTGTTCTTCTGGCACCAAACTACGGTCGGACGGCGTCGTTTACCGTCCGACAGGCATCAATAATAATTAGCGTTGGATTCGCGCTGACGACCGCAAAGGAACTGGCACTGGGCCAGGTGCGTTCGCATCAATGCAAAATCGTCGTTGACCACTCTGGTCCGCGCCGGAATTTTCCAGTCGCTCATCAGCAGCTGGCGTCAATGTTCTCCTGATTTGAATCAATGCAGACGACGCCTGCCCAGGCGAATTCTTCAAATTTCGTTGCTGCGCCTCAGCGGGACAGGACGACGGTAGAACAATGAATGTCAACTGAACGGGCCATTCAGGGCGCCTACATGGCGTGTGCGTTCTAGTCATTACAGACGGCCCGGATTACCGCGGCCGAATGAGCGAAAGGGTAAGCCAATGCAAAGCATGACAAGAATTGCAGTCGGGTCGCTCGCGATGCTTCTGATCGGCAGTGCGGCAGCACTAGCTCAACCGTACGGTTATGGCGGTTATGGTCCCAACAACGACCAGTATTATCGGAGATGTTACGAGCAACCGTACGGCCCCCCCGAATGTGCACAGCTGCGACAGAGGCCAGACTTCGACTGGTTCCATTACCACGCGGCAAACGTCCCCGGTTTCATCATTGATCCAGCGACGGGTACGCCCACCTCCCAACAGGAGTACGAATCCCGCTATCCTTGGACGAGCTTGGCCACGTGGACCTATGATCCGCTAACGAACCTGTGGAGCGACCATACCCAGCAAGCCGGCTACTCTCCACAGGTCCAAAATTACGAACGGGATCGGGACGGGGGTCGCGGCTACGAACAGGACCGGGACCACCATCGCGATCAGGACCGGGATCGGGACCGCCGCTGATTCTGGGCAAAGCATTCTTGGGCCTCACGTCGACCGGAAGGACATCCAGGAAGAAACCTTTTGCCGGATGATCAGCGACTCGGCATTCCGGAATATGGCCGCCGGGCATTTAATCCGGGGTTTGGCGGCGACTGCGCCGTTCCACCCAACACCGGGCACGCACAAATGGCGCTCGGCCCTTGTATTCGGGTCTCGCGTTGGTGCTTCGGCGACTGCTTATCGCGAGTGCAAGTGCACGACGAATCGGGCCTTTTCTGATCAGACTGGCCGTGCGGATTCGCTGCCAACGCGCGTCCGCATGAGGACTGCGCCATACGCGATGCCGAACAGTCCGAAGGCGCCGCTCCATGCGGCGGCGGCAAGCCAGAGCACGGGCACTTCGTAGCCGGCAAAGAGTGGCGAAACGACGCGCAGAATCGCCGCAATCGTCACGAGTAGATAGATCGTCTTCGTGACCGGCCCGGCCGCGAGCGGCCGGCCGGTGTGGCCCAGCGAGGTGCGGGTCATGACCGCAAGCGTCATTGTGCCAACCGCGCCAACGGTCAACGCATGGAGTGCGGCGGTCGCAGGAAGGAACGCAAACAGCCCGTTCAGTCCGAGCAGCAGCATGCCGAGTGCGAGCCAGCCATAGCCAACATGCAGAATCAGGAGAAGCGGCTCGCGCGCCGTGCGCAGGCCGCGCCAGCGGAAGAGGCGCACCCCCACACAGGCTCCTGCGAAAACAAGTGCGCGGGCCGTCCAAACCGCGTTTGGAACAAACGCCCACCCGAGGAGAGTCAGAGCGGTGACGACGAGCACCACAAGGTCCAACCGGCCCTCCGGCGCGGGGGGATGAACATCTGGCCGCACCTTGGCAAGCCAGTTACGGGTAAAGCTGGGAACGATACGGCCGCCGACCAGCGAGATGAGCAGCAAGAGCGTGACGAGTCCGAGGCGGTTGCCGAGTTCGGCCGTATCGGCAACACCGGCAGCGCCGAGGTGAACAAACAGATTGCCAATCAGCAAGAAAGCCAATGCACCTACGATTGGCAGGTTGCGCCAGTTCCTGCCGGCGATGATCTCGCGCGCGACCGCGGCAAGGAACGTTGCCGGAAATGCGAGGTCGGCAACGGTCGCTGCCGGAGAGCCGATCATTGCCGAAATCAGAACGGCCGCTCGTCCGATTCCCCAAAACAACAGAAGAATCGCAAGCGGACTTCCCTGGAGTGGCAACCGGCCGGTCCAGTTCGGAATCGCCGTTAAGAGGAATCCGGTGACCGTAGCTGCAGCGAACCCGAACACCATCTCGTGTGCGTGCCAAACGGCAGGCGCCAGTTGGGTTGGCACAATCAGTCCTTCCGCGTATGCACCGAGCCAGAGTGGAACCCCAACGGCGGCCCAGATCGAGGACGCGAGAAAGAACGGCCGGAACCCGGCGGAAAGAATCACCGGACCCGAGTGATCCCGGTGGCGAGGAATTGCGGCCATTGCTTCGCAGGTTCCCTGAATCCGGACGGAGTCGCCAGACTCCGCTTAACGGATTCGTTTGCGCCGCGGAAAAGCCGGTTGCAAGCGCGAGTTTCATCAAACCTGCGCAACTACAGGAACGTTGCGATGCTTTCCCGATTACAACCGAGGGAGCGGAGTCCCGCCGGGACAAGATCGCGGAAAAGACATGCAGGCTGCATTAAAGGGCAAGACCGCGCTGGTGACAGGCGGCGCGAAGCGCATAGGGCGGGAAACCGCTCTCGTACTTGCCGATCTCGGAATCAATGTGATTGTGCATTTCAACCGGTCAGACAGCGAAGCTCGCCAGCTGACCGAAGAACTTCGCCGGAAAGGCGTGAATGCGTGGATGATTCAGGCGGACTTTCGCCGGCCGGACGAGTACAGCGCGCTGATCTCGCACGCGAGGCAGGTCGCAGGCGCTTTGGACATCCTCATCAACAATGCTTCAATTTTTCCGGTCGAGACGATTGCGGATCTGGACTGGTCCGGCCTGTCCGCAAATATGGAAGTCAACGCCTGGGTTCCTTTCGCCTTGAGCCGCCAATTTGCGCAGGAGATCGGCCACGGCAAAATCGTAAACCTCCATGATTCCCGGCTGATGGGGTTCGATTGGACCCATACCGGCTATATTTTGAGCAAGCATGTGCTTGCCGCGGTCACACGCATGATGGCGCTCCAATACGCACCCGGAATTACCGTCAATGCCGTGGCTCCCGGCCTGATTCTTCCGCCTCCGGACAAGAATGAGAGCTATATTGAGAAGATGGTGCACACCGTACCTCTCAAAAAACACGGCGATCCTTCGGATATCGCAGAGGCGGTCGCCTTTCTGATCCGGAGCGATTTCATAACCGGAAATGTCATTTACGTGGATGGAGGACGCCACCTCCATGAGTACGGCGATGGACCGCGTCCTCATTAAGGATCTGATGCTTCGCTGCGTCCTTGGGCTTGCCGACGAGGAGCGGCGCGAGAAGCAGGATGTGCTGATCAACCTCATCCTGTGGGGGGATTTGCGGCGCGCCGGGACGAGCGACGATATCGGCGACGCAATCGACTATCGTGAACTCAAGAAGCAGATCATCACGCTGGTAGAAGACTCGCAGTACCATCTGGCAGAACGGCTGGCCGAGAGGATCGCAGGCCTATGTCTGCACCACGCGAGAGTCCAACAGGTTCAGGTTTCGGTGGAGAAGCCCACCGCGCTCCGCTTCGCGCGCAGCGTCGCCGTCGAGATTGTTCGTGGTCGCGCGCCGTCATGACGCATGCATTTATCGGCGTCGGGTCCAACATCGCTGCGGAAGGCAATATTCGTCAGGCTCTCCATCGGCTCGAGCAGCACGTCCGGATCATTGGAGTTTCCACTTTTTATCGGCAGCCGGCGGTTGGCCGGTCAAACCAGCCGGACTACATCAACGGCGTGGTTGCCATCGCCACGGACTTTTCCTGGCCAAAGTTGCAGTTTGGCATCCTGCACAAGATCGAAGACGAGCTCGGCCGGCGGCGGACTGCGGATAAATTTGCATCGCGAACCATCGATCTCGATCTTCTTCTCTATGAGGGCGGCGCTGCGGGAGGCGGCGAGCCACCGCTCCTGCATCCTGATATTGGCAGCCGCGCGTTTGTGGCCATTCCGCTAAGCGAATTGGCGCCGTCATTGGTGCTACCGGGTCCCATCCCGATCCTTGATGTCGCGGCGCGGTTTTCCGCCCACAAAATGGAGCGATTGCAGGAATACACGTGTCAGTTGCGCAACGAATTGCTCGCCGGGTCTCAGTTTCTCCTTTGATGCGATGGGCACGGCAGTCAATAAAACGTTCCATTCCGAATACCACCGCAATGCCATCCGTTGAGCGTGGCCAGACCGCACACGAGGCGCAGATCAGCGGCTGCGAGGCGGATCGGCGATTCCAATGCGTACACTGACGATATGGGCATCGCCGGCGCCGCCCTTTCGGCTGGATTTCACCGCGCTGGCATTGCGGCGAAGGCCGCTGAACGCCATCGACCGGTGGAACGGTGAAATCTATTCGAGAGTGCTCGCCATCGATAATGTTCCGGTGCTGGTGGAGGTCACCCAATCGGGTGGCCCGCGCTCGCCGCGACTGCGTATCAAGGCAATGGCGGATCGCATGCCACGCAACGCGAGGGCGCGCATCCTGCAATCGGTAGAACGGCTTCTGGGTCTCGGCATCAACTTGCGGCCGTTTTATCGCCTGGCCAAGGGCGATCGGCGTCTCAACGCATTGGCGCGACGGTTTGTCGGCCTGAAACCGCCGCGATTCCCGTCGGTCTTTGAGGCCATCGTGAACGGCATCGCCTGCCAGCAACTGAGCCTGCACGTCGGACTGACCCTGCTCAATCGATTGGCAACGCGGGCAGGAGTTGCCTTCGAAACGTCGGATGGAAACCGACGCGCATTTCCCAGGCCAGAGGATCTGTCGAAATGCCCGATGAGCGTGCTGCGCCGGCTCGGTTTCAGCACCAATAAAGGAATCGCTCTGAAACAGATCGCGAGAGAAATTGTCGCCGGACAGTTCGACCCGGAGAGCCTGGCGGACCTTGGGAACGACGAGGCAATCGAACGTCTGCTCGCGTTGCGAGGCGTAGGAAGATGGACGGCCGAATATGTCCTGCTTCGGGGGCTTGGCAGAACAGATGTATTCCCCGCCGATGATGTCGGCGCGCAAAACAACCTCACCCGCTGGCTGAAGATCGACGGACCTCTCGAGTACAGTTCCGTGAAACAGAAGCTGGCACGCTGGCAGCCATACTCCGGGCTGATTTACTTTCACCTCTTGCTGGACAGCCTGCAACAACCCGACAGCAGGCCAGCGGCCGGAACGAGCCGCAACGGATGAAGGAGCATTGGAAATGATCAAACTCAAACGCGTTTACGAACCTGCTGCTCCCGGTGACGGTGTCCGCTTTCTCATCGAGCGGCTGTGGCCACGCGGCATCAAGAAGTCTGAATTGAAAATGGAGGCGTGGCTTAAGGATGTCGCTCCAAGCACCGAGTTGCGACAATGGTTCAACCATGATCCGGAGAAATGGAGCGATTTCCAGGAACGCTATTTTCGTGAGTTGCGCGCCAACCCTGATGCTATCGAACCGCTTGTCGCCGCGGCAAAACGTGGAACTGTTACTTTGCTCTACAGCTCCCATGATACCGAGCATAACAACGCGGTTGCCTTGATGGGATACATTGGCCGGCGTCTGAAAAAGAAAACCGCATCGAAATCGGCGACGAGACGGAACACGGGAGATTGACGCTGGCGGGATCGACCGGCGGCATTCTGGCCAGTCCGCAACTTTTTCTCCGGCTCGTGGGCAGCACGGATTGTCCGGCGCCAAGCGAGGCGGCTCAATGATAGCCGACGCTCATGACGTAATCTTTTAGCAGGGCTTCCTCATCTTCGACCTCGCGCAACAGTGCCTGGAGCGCATCGCGCGCATTGAGAATCCCAAGCGGGATTTTGCTCCCGTCGATGACTGGCAAGTTCTTCAGCCTGTGCCGCTTCATCGAAGACCAGACGTCGGATAGCCAGTCTGACGGATGACAGACGACGACCTCGCGCGTCATGACGGTGGAGGCCATCATCAGACAACTGCTGCCCTGACAATGGCCCAGCTGCGCGACGACATCCGATTTTGTGATTACGCCTGCGGCGCGTCCTGCGGGATCGCACACCACAACGATGTCCGTGCCCGGCCGAAGGAGTTTCGCAGCATCCATCAGTGGCGCCGAATCCGAAATCATCGCGAGTTTTTGGCGCGCAAGCGGTAGTAGCGATTCAATCAGAGCCATGTGTTCAACCGGATCCCGCAGTTCTCTTCAACCTGTGAAGGCAATCTTCAGAACCGACAGAATTCCGGCCGCGGCAAGCGCCAGTGAAACCAGCTGCAGCGATACAACGAAAGCGAACCTCCATGAGGAATGCACATAATCTTCAATGATGACCCGGACTCCGGTGGCAGTGTGATGGAAGCTCGCGATCAGGAGTAAAACCATCAAGATGACCGTCGCCGGCGTCTTCAACCATGCAATCAGTTCGCCATAACTGCTTCTGCTATGGGCGATCAGTGAAGCCACAAACCAGAGTGAGAGCGGAATGAGAGCCACCGCCGAAACGCGCTCCGCCCACCAATGTTCGACTCCCGATTTTGCCGACCCGAGCCCGATGGCGCGTGATATAGCCGTGCGTCTGGCGGTTCGATGGCGCATCTCAGGCGATCGCCAAAAGCCCTATTGCCCAGGCAAGAGCCGTCAGCAGAACACTCGCGAACACCACCGCCCAGCCGGAAATGTAAATCATCCGCAACTCAAAGCCGTGGACGGTGTCCCAGACAAGATGCCGTATTCCTGCGCACAAATGCAGAAAAAAAGCGTAGGTGAACCCGGCAAGCACCAACTGTCCGGGCAGGGACACCACCGCATTGCGGAACCCGGACCAGGCAGGCTCTCCTGATGCCGCTGCGGCCAGCCAGGCGACCAGTCCGACCGCGCCGAGGCTGCTGATCACGCCGGTAATCCGGTTCGCAATCGAAAGGACCGAAGTGAGCTGCGGCCGATAAAGCTGGATATTGGGAGAAAGTGGACGTGGCCGGATTCGCGTCACCGGCGCGATCGAAACCGCAGCGGGTTGGCCGTTTCGTGTGCTTTCGTCTGCCACGCAATTTTCTCTGTATGACCTTAACGCACTTGATTTTCAGACGATCAGCCCCGACGCTCAAGCATCTTCCGCTTGATTTCCGCAATCGCCTTTCCGGGGTTCAGTCCTTTAGGGCAGGTACGTGTGCAATTCAGTATCGTATGACAGCGATAAAGCCGGAACGGGTCTTCGAGCGCATCGAGCCGTTCTTCTGTCGCCTCATCGCGCGAATCCGTCAACCAGCGCCAGGCATGCAGAAGAGCTGCCGGACCCAAAAACCGGCGAGGATTCCACCAATGGCTCGGGCACGCTGAGGTGCAGCAAAAGCACAGGATGCATTCGTAATAGCCGTCGATACGCGATCGTTCGTCTGCCGACTGGAGCCGCTCTGTTTCCGGTTCGGGGCTCCTGGTCTGCAACCATGGCTCGATGAGTTCATACTGCGCGAACGCATCTGTGAGATCGGGAACCAGATCCTTGATGATGCTCCGGCTGGTCAGCGGATAAATTCTGGCGGGATCGCCGAGATCGGAAATGAACCGGGTGCAGGCGAGCCAGTTCGTGCCATCCATATTCATTGCACATGAACCGCAAACCCCTTCCCTGCACGACCGCCGGAACGCCAATGTCGAGTCGACGCGGTCCTTGATCCAGAAGAGCGCGTCGAGCACCATGGAACCGCAATCGTCCAGATCGACGCGGAAGCGATCAATCCGCGGATTTTCACCGGATTCAGGATCGTAGCGGTACACGTCAAATGCTTTTACGTGCTTTGCTCCGCGTGGCGCGGGCCAGGTCTTGCCGCGCCCGATGCGCGATTGCCGGTCCATGCCAAAATTTCGCGGCACCGGGAAGCGCCGAACCGGGCTGCGTGAGACCTCGTCAGATTTTCGGATGATCATGCTTTCAGATCGCCCTGCGGAAATTGCCGCGTGACATTACCGCCAACATACTCCAGCGGCGAGAGCGCGCAGGCATTTCCAGTTGGAACCGCAGCACGGTGATTCGCGTCCGCACAAAAACGCCAGGTTGTAGCGAATGCCATGCACCCTTATCTGTCCAGGCCGATTGCATCAACAAATTTTCTCCCGGCCGCCTGCTTCAACGGATTGATCTGCGTCAATCTC
>JANWHR010000190.1 GCA_025450355.1 Micropepsaceae bacterium | reverse complement strand
TCGAAAAACAGTGTCTCGGCGCAGCGCTTGCCCTCGTCGTAGCAGGCGCGCATCCCGATCGGGTTGACGTTGCCCCAATATTCTTCCGGCTGCGGATGAACCGCCGGATCGCCATACACTTCGCTGGTCGATGCCTGAAGAATCCTGGCTTTCACCCGCTTCGCCAGGCCAAGCATATTGATGGCACCGTGTACGGATGTTTTTGTCGTCTGCACGGGATCGCGCTGGTAATGCACCGGAGATGCCGGGCACGCGAGATTGTAGATTTCATCCACTTCCACATAGAGCGGAAACGTCACGTCATGCCGAATCAATTCGAAAGACCTGTTGCCCAGCAGGGCGTCGATGTTGGTCCGGGCGCCGGTAAAGAAATTGTCGACGCAGAGTACTTCGTGCCCAAGGCCCAAAAGCCTCTCGCACAAATGGGAACCGATGAAGCCAGCCCCGCCGGTAACAAGAACTCTTTTCTGCAAATGCATGTTTGAGCTCATCTGGTTCCAAGCTACCGCCCTTCGGGTGAAAACGCTTTCCACCCGTTGGACCATTCTGAACGCCACCCCGTCAGACGCTGCTACGCGCCGGGACGACGATTTCCTCGGGGAGCAAAGCCGGTACGTGCCCCCCCATCATTTGCAGCAGGACCCGCACGCGACCGGCGCCGTCCAGCCGCTCAAGACGCCCCACGATGTCGCTGAACACTCCGGCCACGACACGCACGGATTCACCCGGGCGGATATCCGGCCGCCACTGGATCACGGACATGTCGTCACCGGATTCCTGAAGCTGCTCGATCACGCCGGCAGGCGCCGGCGCGGGACGGTCGCCTTGCATCACGAGCCTTGCGACGCCATAGGTGCCGTTCACGCTCCGCCAGCGGTCGCGGGAAAGGTCAAGCGCGACGAAAAGGTAGCCGGGAAAGAACGGGACCAGCACGGATTCGGTCTTGCGAGCGTGACGGCGGACTTTTCTTCGGCGCGGGAAGAATACTTCAAAGCCCTGATTGGAAAGGTGCGAAGCCGCCGCAGTCTCCCGATGTGCGAGGCATTGCACCGCATACCACCGATAGCCCGCGGATGGCGCGCCCGCCAGCCAGGCACGGCCAAGCCCTGGCGCACCGTTTTCACGTTGAAAATCCGCCACGCTTGTCAACGGCTTACCGGGATGAGAAGACCGGGTGCCACAGCTTAGCGGGCCAGGCGGCACATACCAAGTCAAAATCCCCCCTTCCCGGTTCGCCGGCCATAGTGACTCGCACCATGGGGCATTCGCCTTTGCGCACGGTTAAAACGGCGTTCTGCCAGCCGTCGCGCCAGAGCCCGTCCATCCCCCTTTGCGCCGCTTTACCGGAATCGCTAGCAGAGATTCCGGAACCTGAAAATCATTTTATTTCAATCATTTTCGCCGCTTAGACGGAACCTTCTGTTCACTCATCAAGCTCGTTGACCAGATCGTCCGACACTTCGCATAAGACAGTGATGATCATTCTTGGCATCAATTCGTTCCACGGCGACTCCTCGGCCGCGCTGGTGATCGCGGGAAAGCTGGTCGCCGCGGCCGAAGAAGAACGCTTCCGCCGGGTGAAGCATTGGGCGGGCTTTCCCTCACAGGCAATCGGGTATTGCCTTTCTGAAGCCGGAATAAGGCTGCCCGAAATCGACCATGTCGCGATCAATCAGGACGGCCGCGCGCATCTCGGAAAGAAACTCGCATTTCTGATGTCACAGCGGCCCAATCCCGGATTGCTTTGGAGCAGGTTGAACAACCGCAAAAAGCGGTCGGGCGTTCCTCAACTGCTCGAAGCAGCGTTTCCGGGTTCGAGCCTTCGTGCGCGGCTGCACCCCATCGAACACCATTTGGCGCATCTGTCATCGGCGTTCCACGTCTCGCCATTTCGCGAAGCTGCGGTCCTGTCGATTGACGGATTCGGCGATTTCTCGAGCGGCGCATGGGCATTTGGCCACGAGAGCGTCCTTGAACCTGGCGGCCAAATCTTTTTTCCGCATTCGCTCGGCGTGTTCTACCAGGCGATGACGCAATATCTGGGATTTCCGCATTACGGAGATGAATACAAGGTCATGGGCCTTGCCCCATACGGCATGCCGGCGCTGCTCGAAGACATGCGCCGGATCGTCAGACTACATCCTGATGGCAGCCATGCGCTCGATCTTCGATATTTTCGGCATCATCGCGAAGCCATCACCTGGCAATGGGACGGCGGATCGCCGCTGTGCAATGATCTTTTCTCAGCCGAACTTGAATCCCTGCTCGGCCCCAGGCGAAAACCAGCAGAACCCCTGACCGACCGGCACCGGAACATCGCCCGGTCCGTTCAGGCCATGTATGAAGAAGCATTCTTCCATCTGGTCGAAATGCTGCAACGGCGCTACGGCAGAACAAACATCGCGCTCGCCGGCGGATGCGCGGCAAATTCCGTCGCCAACGGCAAAATCCGCCGAAGGACCGCTTTCAAACGGGTTTACGTCCAATCGGCTGCTGGTGACGCCGGAGGCGCAATCGGCGCAGCCTTCGCGGTCTGGCACAAGTACAGCCGCGAACGCGTGTTCGTCATGGATCATGCCTATTGGGGTCCGCAATTCTCGCCTGATCAGATCATGAACGCCGTATCGGCGCGCGAGGCGGACATTCGCTCATCGAACTGCACCTGGCAATTGGTGCAGGATGATGCGGAAATTTGTGCGAAAACTGCGAGGGCCGCCGCGGATGGAAAAGTGGTGGGCTGGTTCCAGGGCCGAATGGAATGGGGACCGCGTGCACTCGGAAACAGGTCGATTCTGTGTGACCCGAGGCGCAAGGACATGAAGTCGGTCCTCAACGAAAAGATCAAGCGGCGTGAATCCTTTCGCCCGTTTGCGCCGTCAATTCTCGAGGAATGCGTCTCTGAATGGTTTGAAGAGGATGACGCAGTTCCGTTCATGATGCAGGTATTTCAGATTCGGGAAGACAAACGGCCGCTTGTACCCGCGGTGACACATGTTGATGGATCAGGCAGACTCCAGACCGTTTCGTCGCGCAGCAATCCGGTTTATCACCGGCTGATCTCGGCATTCAGGGAGATCACGGGCGTTCCAATGCTCTTGAATACTTCGTTCAATGAAAATGAGCCCGTGGTCTGCGGGCCGGACCAGGCCCTCGACTGTTTTATCCGTACACGTATGGATATTCTGGTGCTCGGCAATGTTTTCATTTCCCGCCGGGAGCAGCCCACGCAGCCGGCCTGACATGAAAATCAGCGTCCTCACCGTCTGCCTCAATGCGGAACGCACGATCGCCCACACAATCCATTCGTTCCTTGACCAGACCTGGCCGGACAAGGAGATGCTCATCATCGATGGGGGATCGCGGGACAAAACACTGGAAGTCGCCGCCTCATTCGGCTCGAACGATTTGCGGGTATGGTCGGAACCCGACGGCGGCATTTACGATGCCATGAACAAGGGACTCCGGCTGTATGGCGGAGACGCTCTTGGCTTTCTCAATTCGGACGACACGTTCCACGATTCGTCTGCGCTTGCATCCATTGCTGCGGGACTTGCCGAAGCGGAAGTGGTCTATGGCGACCTGATTTTCGTCAGCGATCACCGTTCAAAACGGGTCCTTCGCACGTGGAAAGCCGGACAGTACCGGCGGCGCAGTTTCCAGTTTGGCTGGCTGCCGCCGCACCCCACATTCTATATCCGCCGGAGCCTCGCGGACCGCATCGGGCCGTTCGACCTGAATTACGGCTCGGCCGCGGATTACGATTTCATGCTGCGGGCGATGGAATTGCACAAACCGAAAATCCGATACGTCCCGTGGGTTCTGGTGGATTTCCAGCATGGCGGCCGCAGTACGCGCTCGATCAGGGGTTACATCGCCGCCAATTTGAACTGCCTCAAATCCAGACAGCGGCATCTCAAATCTCCGCCGCTGGACCTTGCGCTATTTGCGAAGCCGCTCCGGAAGCTGCACCAGTTCCACTGGCCGGGATAGGCCGCTATTGCCCCAGCAATTTCAGGGATACCGCTGTGAGCGCGAGTTGGCTTGTGATCTGGGTCAGAGCTGCGATGTTGCCCAGAGTGGAGAGGAAGTTGAATGGCGCGACTTCGACCGGAACGACGATCGTCGAACCCGGAGGAACCAAATTGTTCGCATTGAAGCTCAACCAACTGTCTTCCACCGGCCGGGCGCTTCCATCGGGGAGCACCACAAAAGTACGCCCCTCATCGGCGGTTTCGCGCGTTCCACCCGCCATCGCGATATAGTCTTTCACCTGCAGATCGTTGCGGTAGGCAAACGAACCGGTGTTCAGCACCTCGCCCGTCACGGTGACCGTCGAAGGACGTTTCGGGATGTACAGCAGATCGCCACCTTCCATGGCGATATCCTGTTCGGCATGAACCTGAAGAACCGCCGGATCGGCGGTCACGGTAATTCTGCCAAGTGCGGGCGCCGACCGCAGCTCGTCAATCAGTTTGTTCACGACATCCGACGCAGTCTGCCCGCCCGCTCCCGAAGCACCGGCGATACTCGCCCCCGAAATATTCGAGGTAAATGAGCCTCGCTGTGCGGCGGCAGCAAGAGCCACCTCCAGTTCCTTCGCTTCTCTCTGGTTCGCCTCACTTTCCGCGATTGCAGCACTCCGGCGCGTGAAGATTGCACCGAGCGGATAGGCTTCATTGGTCAGGCCGCCCGCGCGCGCGAGCACCTCGGACAGGCGCTCGCCCCGCTTCACGTCGAACGTGCCCGGATACCTGACTTCGCCCGTAATGATCACACGGCCTTCCTGCCGGTCTGAGAAAACCGGGCGGAAACGCACCACGTCGAGCGGCTTCAGCGCCACCCGGTTGAAGTCGGGAATTGTGCCCTTGTATTCCGTCCGAATGGTACGTGACGTGCCCGTGGCAGCATCGATATTCGTCGAAGTGACTTCCACCGCACTGAGGTCTGCGTCGCGCAACGGACCACCACCCGCCTGAACCAACTCGCCAAGGCTGGTACCCTCGGCGGCCACATAAGGACCAGGATCCTTTACTTCGTTAAACAGCCATACGAGATTTTCGCCTACCGTCGAGATGACAAGCTGCCGGGGAACTTCGAGCGCCTGCGATGCTGCTGCAACAGGATCGCGTCCCGATGGCGAACGGTTGAAGTTCTGGTTGGATTCGCGGTTGATCGTGGTCACCGCCTGTTGCACGGCGATCGCTGCCGGATTCGCAGCCTGACCCGGATAGACAGCCTGACCCGGATAGACAGCCTGACCCGGATACACTGCGCCTGCCGGTCCGACTGTTCCATTCCCGATGACCGTGCCAGCCTGGCCTGCAACAAGACCCGTCCCCACATCGCCATTGCCGCTGCCCTGCTGCGCATTGGGATAGAGAAACGGCCCCGGCGCCGCGCCAACACCGGTATTGCCGGCCCCCTCCCCCTGGACGGGTGCAGGCGCCGGATTCGGAAAACCCGGTGAGCCGGCTGGTAGACGAACTCCCTGATTTGGCGTGATCCTGGGTGTCAATATTCCCTGTGCCGGGGTTTCCGCCACTTTCTCCGCCACAGTGCCCGCGAGATCACGAATTTCGGAATAGCTCAAGATATCGACCACATCTCCGTTTTGCAGCGGCACATCCATCTGACCGGACAGCACTTTGCTTAAAGACACAGGAATGAGCATTTTCGTGTTCAAAGCCATGTCGCGCCGGGCGATCAGCACAAACGGAGTGTATGCATCCGGCGTCAGATCGCTGGTGCTGCGGATCAGCTGATGCAACGTTCGCGCACCGGCGAGCGGATATACATTCGGCAGCTGAACCGCACCGCGAAGATCGACCGTTTGCGTCTGCAGATCCCGCGCGGGATCGACCAGCAGAATCTCGCCATCCGAGATCATCGCATCGTTTGGAACAGGGACAACCTGGGTGCTTCCATCCGGCTGCAGAGTGACACGCGACAGGCGATATTGGCCCCCGATTTCATATCCACCGGCAAGTTTGATCAGGTTCTCAACATCGACGGCATGCTGCCCCTTCGTCAGCTCGAAAATCCCCGGGTGCTTGACCAGGCCCGCGATGGCGACGGTACTCTGCAGCGGCGGTATGAAAATGCGGTCGCCATTCTCCAGCGCGCCGAGATTGATCGCATCGGGTTGGGTGAGTACGCCATACAAATCGATGGTGCGCGTTTCGCTTCCGCGCATCAGCGTCACGCTTCTCAGAGTCCCGGTTTTTGCGATCCCGCCCGATGCAAAGATGGCGTCCAGCGGTGTTGCCAACGCACTGAGCACACGCATTCCAGGTGAGCGCACATCGCCCGTAATCAGGACCGAGATCTGCCGCAGCTGCCCAAGCGAAATGAACGCATTGGTCGAGATGTAGGTCTGCGCCACCCGGCGCTCGACATCGGTGCGGAAATCCCCGAGCGACCGGCCGGCCGCTTCAATGGGTGTCAGTTTCGGCAGAACGATCTGCCCGTCGCGATTGACGCGCTGCGTGTAGGTCTGATCTTCGAGTCCACGGAGCACCACAACGATCTCATCGCCAGGGCCGAGAATGTAGCTGTCCTGTGGAGCGCCGTTCTGCGCAATGAAGGCATAGTTCTGGGGCAGCGCATTGGCCGGCTGCGCGCCAAACGTGTCATAGCCGAACTGCGCCAGTTGCGCCGCGGTCTCGATGGATGTCTCGCGCCGGTCGTTGCGCACCGGCAGGCGTGAATTGTACAGCGTTTCCAGCCTGGATGGTGGTGGCTTCGGCGCCTGGACCGGTGCATTGCCCTGAACGCCCGGATATCCCGGTAGCAGTTGGCCTGGAATCTGCGGCTGCAGAACCTGCTGCCCTGGAATCCCGGTTTGCACCCCCGGCACTGGTATGCCGGACAGATTCTGGATTTGTGCATTCGGGATACTCTGAACACCGGGGACCTGTCCCCAGGCCACGCCGCAAACGGTCAGGCACGCTCCCGCGAAAACCGCCAGAGCAAACATACGCCGCACGCAATCTTGTGCCATTGGTCCCCTACGCTGCCCCCGCGGAACAGACCGGATATTTGTTTTGTAGTGAATAACTTAGCGGTGAGCAAGCGACCGCGTGACGGGTTTTCGGCCAGCAGCCACGATGACCCGCGACCCCCAGTGAAATGATTTGTCTTCGCGCGTTTTCGCACCCTTTCGCGCAGCCTGTGACAAATCTGTTTTCGCCGTGTAACGCTTTCACCCGCCTTGGAAAATCGCTAAGACGCTGGGACGCGCGCTCTGCGTGAAGAGGGTGGGCATGGTTTTTCGTGGACCAAAGTGTCCGCTTGTCATGGCAGCGTTCGCATTCTCCGGCCTTTTTTCACTGCCAATTTTGCCGGCCAGTGCCGACGACCGGTTCGATGTCCCGTCTCCGTCCAATTACGGCGGCGCCGGCCTTCTCGACACGAGAACCGCGCGGTTTTTTCCCGACGGCTACCTTGCGTTGACCGCGTCGCTCACCTCGCCTGACGACCGCTACGCCATGACTGTCCAAGCTCTTCCATGGGCCGAGCTCACCTTTCGCTATTCGATCAACCAGGCAATCGCATCCAATCCGGTTCTGCACGACCGGAGTTTCGACTTCAAATTCCGGCTGATGCACGAATCGGAAGACCTGCCCGAACTTGCACTCGGTTTTCAGGATTTTATCGGCACCGGCGTCTATTCGGGGGAGTATCTCGTCGGTTCCAAGCGGTTTGGCCCATTCGATGTCTCATTGGGTCTCGGTTGGGGACGACTTGGAACGCATGGCGCATTCGAAAATCCCTTCGGCCTGATCAGCAAAGGCTTTCTTGTCCGCGGCGGTGAATCCAGTACCAGCGGCGGCACCCTCGCCCTTCACGCCTATTTTCACGGTCCGCAGGCTGGGGTGTTCGGCGGAATTGAGTACGACACCCCGATCGATCGTCTGAAAATCAAGGTCGAATACAGTTCTGATGCGTACACGGAAGAAAAGCTGGAGCACGGCAGGGATTACGGCTTCCCCGTAAACGCCGGAATCAGTTATCGCCCTTTCCAATGGCTTGATATCGGCGTTTCCGTCATGCACGGGCGCTACCCCGGTATTCGCCTCTCCGCAATCACCGATCTGAAAGCGGAGAACTGGCTTGCTCGCATCGATCCGGCCCCGCGGTTCCGGGCGCGGCAACCCCAGGCGGCCGCAACGATCCTCCAGCCCGATGCGCCCGCCCCACCCGCGTCCGGCGCGCCGGGTGGCAACCGTGTGGTCGATCTGACGCGGCAACAACTGGCGCCGGTCAACCCACGGGATCTCGGCTTTCCGGTTATGCCGTCACTACCGCTTGTCAGGACGGCGCCCGAGACGCCAGCAGAACCGCCTCCGGCACGGGAAGCGCCGATACAATCGCCGGCACAGCCGGCCGGCGAGCAGGCGCCGTCCGGCGGGCTCAGCGCGGAAATCCAGCAGCAAATCAAGGCGGGGATCGAGGCCCAAAAACTCGGCTTCTTCGGCGTTTCGGCCGAAGGAAACAAACTGTCCATCGTGATCGGAAATCCGCGCTACCGGCGAGATACGGAATCGGTGGCACGGGCCGCACGCGTGCTATCCGCAACCGCGCCAGCCAATATCGACGTTTTTGAAATCACCCTGATCGCTGGCGGCCAACCTGTAACGACCGTGCGCCTGCAGCGCGGGGAAATTGACCATCTCGCGCAGCGTACAGGCTCGCCCGTGGAACTTTTCCAGACGGCCGAAGTCCTGCCCGGCCAGTTCGCGCCACTCGACCATTTGCAACCCGGTCTGTTCCCGACGGTAACGCCGTTCATCTATCCGGTGCTCCAGCAAAGCCTGTTCGATCCCGACAATCCGCTGTTTTTCCGCGTTGCGGTTGGTGCAGGCGCCGAAGCGCAACTGACCCGGAGCTGGACCATCGATGGCAGCCTGATCGCCACGATCTATGATAACTACAACAAGATCAACCGAGTCAGCGACAGCGTGCTTCCGCATGTGCGTTCGGACATTGCAAGTTACCTCAAGGACGGCCGCTACGGCATCGATAATCTGTCCACGTCGTATTTCTTTAAAGTGACGCCCGAAATCTATGCAAGGCTCAGCGGCGGGTACCTGGAGTCGATGTTTGCCGGGCTCGGCGGAGAAGTCCTGTATCGCCCCTATGCCGCACGGTGGGCTGTAGGACTCGATCTCTGGGCCGTCCGGCAACGCGGATTCGATGAGCTGTTGGATCTCCGCCACTACCAGGCAATTACCGGTCACATCACCGCCTATTACGAGCTTCCCTGGCACGATGTGGGGATTGCCGTCAGCGTCGGCCAGTATCTCGCTGGCGACAGGGGCGCCACGTTCACGTTCTGGCGCAGTTTCTCCACAGGCGTCCGGATCGGCGCCTGGTTTACGCTGACCAATGTCTCCGCCCAGCAATTCGGCGAGGGAAGCTTCGACAAGGGAATTTACATTGTCATTCCCCTGGAATGGACAGCGCCCTTTACCTCGCGTGCAAGCTACGATCTGGCATTGCGCCCGATTCAGCGCGATGGCGGTCAGCGGCTCTCAGGCGATGCTATCCTCTTCGACGCGACCGACGGATCAAGCTATGGCGCATTTACGCGCGAATGGAATTCTGTTTTCCGGTGAAGTCATCGGCGGGACGCGACATATGAAACGGGTTTGCGCAATTCTGCCATTTCTGATGCTTGTGGCATGTGAAGATTCGGACGTTTACAAGGTCGGCGCGGTGCTGGTGAATTCCGTCACGGGAAATCCCGAGAAAATTACCCGCGAACGGGCCGCCGCCATCCCCTATGCCACCCTGGGGCTCGAACTTGGATCCTCACCCGAACTGCTGCTGGTCCTGGGAACGGACGCGGCCGGCGAATTGGACTGGTTTGCCGGAGATCAGGTTTTTGTTCGTACACGGAACGGCAGAGTCACCAGAACCGTCGGGTTGCCCTATGATCTTGGCGGGTCGAGACCTGTCCAGGCCGTTGCAACGGCTGCCCGGGCTGGCGTAGCCGCCGTGCAGCAATACTCGCTGGATTTTCCCGATCTGGGGGGGTTTGGCGCTACGGAAAATTGCAGCAGCAGACAGGCCGGAGAGGAAACGATCACCATTCTGGGATCATCCATCCCCGCAATGCATGTCGTCGAACACTGCACCGTCACCGATATGCGGTGGAATTTCGATAATGACTTCTGGACGGACAAGGGCAGCGGTTACATCTGGCGCAGCAGACAGTACATCCATCCGGACTCGCCGCCCGTCATCCTGGAAGTGTTCAGACCGGAGCAGAATCCAGGTTAGCGATCCCACGCCTGTCCTGCACAGCGGACAAATCACCAAAGACATGATTCCGGTAGCAAAGCACCGATGCGGCCGTCAGCAGGACCAGCGTGACGAAACCGCCGAGGCCGGAGAGCAGCACGAATTCCGGCAGGCGCTGCTCAAGCACGCGCGCGTAGTATAAGACCGGCAGGTCGATGGCGAGTTGCACCGGTCCCGATCCCGTTCGAAGAAGATATTCGCCCAAAACTTCGATCAGCAGTCCCGGCACACAAAGGTAAAGGATCAGCGCGGAATTGCGCGCAAGATCGCCTCCGCCATTGCGCAGCGCCTTTCGCAGCACAGCCCCGGTGCTCAGCGCAACAATCGGCGCAATGAGAAAGCCGATACGCGCGAACAGCATGGTGAAGCCGGCAATCAGAACCAGGGCAGCCATCACACCAGTTTCAGACGGCCCAAAACCGGCCATGGGAAGGATGAACACAGCGGCAAGATAAACCGCAGCCGAATAACCGGCGGCCAGCAGCAGCAAGCGCAGATAAGCGGCGTAAAGCCGCCATTCCTGGCGCCGGACCCTGAACTGAATCCAGCCTCCGCCGGCGCAATCTCCGAGCGCCAGGTTCGCAATCGCGGAAATGGCCACCGCGAGGATGAAGACCGTGATGAACAGGCCGGCCGAAAGCGCCCCCAGCGCGAGACTCGCCACCCGCGGATCTCCTGAGGAAATGAACGCCATCAGTTCGGAGAGATAGGCGCGCAGCGAGACATATTGAACGATCGCAACAGCGACAAAAGGAATGAGGCAAAGCCGGACGACGGCCGCCAGTCTCCGCCCCAGAAATGTATAAGCAAAGGACGCGGCGCTGAGCGCAGATACCCGGCGGACCAACGCCTGTGTCCCCGCTTCCGCCTCTGCCGACATGTCCACCTCGCCGAAGTGTTGATTACCGCCGCTCACGCAATTGAGGCGTTTCCGGCGCCGCGAGTTGCACCACATTGCCAAAGCCGGTTGAGCTCTGCTCTGAAGTGCCGTCCTCAGACTTCGCGAGCACATTGTCCGTGAGGAACGCGAAACTGAAATAGATCGCCGTCAGGACAATCAGGCACACCAGGGAAAATCGCGGCGCGAGCACCGCAATCAACGAGGTCGCCGCGACACAGGCAAGATATGCCACCAATCCGTATGATTCGCCCAACTTGCCCTGGAGCCGGTGGTGAAAATGATTTGTGTCGGGAGCAAACGGCGAGCGCCCTTCCAGTCGGCGGGTGATAATGAGACGCAGGCAATCGGCCACCGGGATATAAAACCACACCGTAACCGTCTCGATCGTGATCCGGCCATGCGCGTAGGCGGTCAGCGCGAGCAGACCCAGGACGAAGGTGACGCCGTAACTGCCGCAGTCGCCAAGGAACAACCTGGAACGAATATTGAATAGCAGCACGACGACCGCCGCCGCGGCAATCACCGCAGCCACCGGCGCCACCAGGGGATCTCCGGCGAGAAACAGACAGAGTGACCAGATGACGAACATACCCGGCACAAGTCCGTTTTGTCCGTCCGCCATATTCACGGCATTGACGATGCCGGCAAAAGTAACCGCGATCAGTCCGGCGTATACGACGGGCGACAGCGGAGTTGGCGCGAAACTGCCCCAGTTCAGTGAATGTGCGATCAGTCCGGGCGCCAGCGCCATCGCGACGCCCAGAAACACCAAAAGGGCAAGAATCCGGCTTAGTGGCGTCGTGCTGGTCTGATCATCGGCAAAACCAGCAAGCCCGACACCCGCCGCACAGAGTACGAGCATGGCTGCGAACTGCTGATCTCTCATCGCACCGGCCACCACCGCGCCGGCCAGCCAGATGAGTAATGGAACAAGAATTGCGAGGCCGCCGACCAGCGGCGTTGCCTCCCGGTGAGTCTTCCGCGCACTGTCCGGGTGATCCATGACGCGCAGCGTGCGGCCAATCGTCATCGCGTTGATGCAGATGAGCCACGCAGCGGCAATGGCTATGCAATCCAGAAACACGATCACCATTGCCGACAATCCCCTACCGCGGCAATTGATCCAAAAAGTAAGACGAGCCGAATCCTTACGGCACGGATGCGCCTGAAACCGCAACGAGCGCGACCAAGTTGTCAGAACAGTTGCACCCACCTCCCCGCAGCGGCGGCTAAACGAACCGGCCAATCACCGGTAAAAACCTTATATTTCACTGATGAGCGGGTACGCTCGTCGTGCTTGTGGTGCTTGACGTGCTTGTGGTGCTTGGGGTGGACTGAGTGAGACTTTCGCCGTGATGATTCTGGGTCAGAAGAACAATTCCGAGCGCTACGACAACACCAAAGCCGATCAACCAGATTACCGGTGGATTATCGTCGTCACGTCCCTGAGCCTGCTGCACCCCCGCTGCTGCGCCCGGAGCCAAACCTGTGTCGGCCGCCATCGCGGGCAGCGGGCCAACCACCATTACGGCGCTAACCAGCAAGGAAATAAGCGCTTTTTTCACCCTCAGCTCCCCTTTTTGGGTTGTTTTGTTGCTGCTTTTTACCATCATGGAAAATGACGGTCAAATGGAATTGCCCCACCCTTTTGGGGCAGGTACGGCTCACAACGATGTACACTGAAAATCGTTCCATGCGACGTGCGAAGATTTCCCGGTGCAGCAAAAATGGTGCATTCCCCTGCGGTTCACATACCGTGGCACTGCATGAGTCCGATTCGCCCGGGTCCATCAGGGATTGCGGAGGAATTTAGAATTTGCCTGAAACCACCGGTACATCGTTAACTGCGAAGCCGAAATCCGCGCTGATTACGGGCGTGACGGGTCAGGATGGCAGCTATCTCGCGGAACTTCTTCTGGAACGCGGTTATGTCGTCCACGGCGTCAAGCGCCGGGCCTCATCCTTCAACACCGAACGAATCGATCATCTTTATGTCGATCCCCACGAGGGTTCACCGTCCTTTTTCCTTCATTACGGGGATATGACTGACGCGACCAACATCATTCGCATCGTTCAGGAAACGCAGCCGGATGAGATCTACAATCTCGCGGCGCAAAGCCATGTGCAGGTCAGCTTCGAGACCCCGGAATACACCGCCAATGCCGATGCGCTGGGCACCCTTCGGCTACTGGAAGCGATCCGCATCCTCGGAATGGCGCAGCGCACGCGCTTTTACCAGGCTTCCACGTCGGAGCTCTACGGTCTGGCGCAGGAGACGCCCCAGCGCGAGACAACTCCGTTCCGCCCGCGCAGCCCCTATGCCGCCGCGAAGCTCTACGCCTACTGGATCACCGTAAACTATCGCGAAGCCTATGACTTTCATGCCTCCAACGGAATTTTGTTCAATCACGAGGGGCCGCGCCGCGGGGAAACATTCGTGACACGCAAAATCACGCGCGCAGTCGCGGCCATCTCGCGCGGTCTTCAGTCGCGGCTGTATCTCGGAAATCTCGATGCCACGCGCGACTGGGGCCATGCCCGCGATTACGCGCTCGGAATGTGGCTCATCCTGCAGCAGGAAGAACCGGACGATTACGTACTCGCCACGGGCGAATCACATACCGTGCGCGAATTTGTCGAGCGCGCCTTTGCCCACGCCGGGCGAACGGTTACCTGGAAGGGGAGCGGCATCGATGAGGTGGGAATTGACCGTCGAAGCGGTGAGATTCTCGTCAAGGTTGACGCCCGCTATTTCCGGCCGACTGAGGTCGAATATTTGCAGGGAGACTCCGGCAAGGCGCGCCAGCGGCTCGGATGGCGGCCCGAAACCGGCTTCGATGCCCTGATACGTGAAATGGTCGAGGAGGACCTGAAGAAGATCGAGTCCGGAAGAACCGGCGGCTATGAGTGAACGTCCGTATTCTCTCGCGGGCAAGCGCGTCTGGGTCGCAGGACATCGGGGTATGGTCGGTTCGGCCCTGGTTCGGCGACTCGAGCGCGAGGACGTCACGCTCATCACCGCAGATCGAGACGATGTCGATCTGCGCCGCCAGCAGCAGGTCGAGGACTTCGTTTCGGATGCGAGACCGCAGGCGGTGTTTCTGGCCGCCGCACGGGTTGGCGGCATTCTGGCCAACGACAGTTTTCCTGGGGCTTTTCTGTACGACAATCTGTTGATCGCTTCGAATGTGATCGAGGCGGCAAGGCGCTACGGCGTGGAGAAGCTGCTCAATCTCGGCTCGACCTGCGTCTATCCGAAGTTCGCACCACAGCCGATTCCGGAAAACGCCCTGCTGTCGGGGCCTCTCGAACCCACCAATCAATGGTACGCCGTCGCCAAAATCGCCGCGATCAAACTTTGTGACGCGTTTCGCCGGCAATATGGCTGTGATTTCATCTCCGCCATGCCGACAAATCTGTATGGTCCACACGACAATTTTGATCTCGACTCGTCACATGTGATCCCGGCGCTGATTGCCAAATTTGCGCAGGCCAAAGCAGAACACGGCAAAGAGGTCATCGTCTGGGGCACGGGGACTCCGCGCCGCGAATTTCTCCACGTGGACGATTGCGCGGACGCGCTTGTCTGTCTCATGAGGCGTTTTTCGGACGAGGGGCCAGTGAACATAGGGACCGGAACGGATGTAACCATCCGCGATCTTGCCGAACTGATCGCGCAAATATCAGGCTACCGCGGCAACATCGTGTTCGATCCCTCCCGGCCGGATGGGACTCCGCGCAAACTTTCCGACGTCGGCCGGCTGACTGCACTTGGCTGGCGACCCGGCATTTCGCTGCGCGAGGGCCTCGCGCAAACCTATGCCTGGTTTGAACGGGAATGCCATCGTGCACGCGTGAAAACACCCGTTGATCCCGTCCACGCCGGCCGGAATGCCTGAGCATGACGAAGATTACTCCGGTACTGTTGAGCGGCGGATCCGGCACAAGATTGTGGCCGGTGTCACGGTCGCTTTATCCGAAGCAGCTACTACCGATCACGGCCGAACGGACCATGTTCCAGGAAACCGTGCGGCGATTCTCCGGAGAAGCCGGTTTTCTGCCGCCCCTCGTGATCTGCAACGACGAGCACCGTTTTATCATTGCCTCCCAGCTCCAGGCACTCGGCATCTCGCCCACGGCAATCGTGCTCGAACCTGTTGGCCGGAACACCGCGGCGGCGGCGGCCATTGCCGCACTGATCCTGTCCAGGGAGGCGCCGGATTCGTTGATGCTGCTTGCGCCATCCGACCACGTCATCGACGATTTGGCGGCATTCCATGACGCAATCAAAATCGCAGCGGCTGCCGCTGAATCAGGCAACCTCGTCACCTTCGGCATCACTCCGATGCACGCGGAAACCGGCTATGGCTATATCCAGTGTGCCGCACCGATTGCGGGAATTGATGGCGCGTTCTCCGTCGCGCGATTTGTGGAGAAGCCCGCGCGCGACATCGCGGAAGCGCTGCTCCGGAATGGCAACTATTTCTGGAATTCGGGAATGTTTCTGTTTTCTCCCGCGGCGTGGCTTGAGGAATTGTCCCGCCATGCCCCCGGAATTTTGACGGGGGCCTCACAGGCGCTGCACAAATCGGCGCGCGATCTGGACTTTGTCCGCCTTGAACGCGAAAGTTTCGCAGGCATTCCCGGAATTTCCATCGATTACGCCGTGATGGAGCACACGGCCAAAGCCGCGGTCGTGCCGGCCGGGATCGGCTGGAGCGATATAGGGTCGTGGTCCTCGATTTGGGAGCGCGGGCAGAAGGACTCCGCCGGAAACGTCATCACCGGTGATGTCCTGACGGAGGATTCGCGCCGCAATTACATCCGCAGCGACAGCCGCCTCGTGGCCACGATCGGTGTCGAGGACCTCGTGATCGTGGAGACGCGCGATGCCGTACTTGTTTCCCGCCGCGACCGTCATCAGGACGTGAAACTGATTGTCGAAAGGCTTGCACAGGCCAACCGCAGTGAGGCATCGCAGCACACCCGGATTCATAGCCCGTGGGGATTCTTTGAAACACTGCACCTGGGGCCAGGCACGCAGGTCAAGCTGATCGAAGTTAACCCCGGAGCGGCGCTTTCGCTGCAATATCACCACAGGCGCGCGGAGCACTGGGTGGTGGTTTCCGGTGAAGCATCCGTCGTGCGCGGAGACGAAGAAATCCTGCTGCGTGAGAACCAGTCCACCTTCATTCCAATCGGAATGAAACACCGGCTTGAAAACCGTCTCGAACTCCCGCTTCGCATTATTGAAGTCCAGGTCGGCGACTATCTCGGCGAGGACGACATTTTCAGTCTCGAAGACCGCTACCGGCGTTAACCAGCCCTATGCTGCGCGACAAAGCTACGGCATAGCCTTTCCACGCTTTGGACGCCGCGTGACCGTGAAAGCGACGGGACGCCCGCCAACCGCAGAAAACCAGGACATTGTCGCGGCTGCCCAGGTGCAGCCAGTCTGCGCGATTGCAAAGGAAACTCCGCGCCAAACCTTTCCGAATCGCCAACGATGTGAGCGCAGTGCTGCGTTTACGCCGCCGGAAAAGGGAGTTCTCCAATGAACAAGCTCGCCGCGGTGGGCCTTGCGGGGTTCATGCTCGACAGTAATAGCCCAACCATACGGATACGGACGGTATGGCGGTTGCGGCTCCTACGGCGACGAGGACCAGCTCGCAAGAAGACCCGTCCGGGCATTGAACCCGGACGGGGTTCTTTGCAGGCCGGATGATCAGCCGATGATCTGAACGATCCGGTGCGTGTGCGGATCAACCAGCACAGGCGTATCATTCACGATCGTATAACGGTATTCCGTCACCCCGAATTCACGGGGGACATCATAATACGTGATGGTACCAGGCAGCTCTGTTCCGACGATGACCTGACCAGAATATGGATAGGACCGGACGTGTTCCCGGACCACATATTCATGGAACCGCGGACGGTTTGCATCGGTGATGCCGCCGACGATCGCGCCACCAACCGCTCCAACAGCGGCGCCCACCGGGCCGCCAACAACGGCGCCTCCAATGGCTCCCGCTGTCGCACCCGCAGCGGCGCCCTGGGCATGTGCAGCCACAGGCATTGCGAGGGAGAGCACAATCAGACTCAAGGTTCGAAGACGCATGCGAACTCCTTTCCTGCGAGATACTTGCCGATTCCCCCTCCGCACCCAATGCGCCGGGCAGACAAAGGTTGCCGTGTCCTTTCTGTGACAGCGCGCCCCAAAGGCTTCGTTGCGCGGCCGCTCGTCGTGTCCCCGGCGAAAAAGTGCCGCAGCATTCAACAGGTTTGGGTATTCTGCGAAGCAGCCCAATGAATGCCCGTCCCTGATGCTCATTGATGACCCCGCAGAACTTCCGGCAGAGGCAATGTGCCGCCACTTCCCGCATCGCTTCAGGAGGTCTGAATTGGTTTGCCGGCTGGCAGTCCTGCTGATAACTCTCGTGGGCAGCGTCGGCTGCGCGGCTCAGCAATTTGAGATTACGCAGGCAATGGCGCAGTACCATGCGGCGCAGCCGTGCTGCCACAATCTCTCGGAAATCCGTTTCGGACAGCTTTCATCCGAGCCAGGCGCCTCGGTCATTATTGACGAGCGGTCCCCCGCTTTCCGTTTTGCCGGCTCTGGCTTGAGCTATTTCCAGGCGTTTGAGCTACCCCATTCGGCTGCCGCAATGACGCTGCGAATTCAAAGCCGATTCGTGCGGGATGCCGCCAGCCCAAATATTCCCGACATCTTCGTTCCGAGAATCATGCTTCTGGACCAGCAGAAGAAGCCGGTCACCGTCACCGACGGCCAGATCGGCATGTCGGTCTCTCAGGCGGTGACTTCCGGTGGTACGACGTATGTCGAAACCGATCTCGACCTCCCGCAATTTCCTGCGGCGCGCTATCTCATTGTGTTTACACGACCGGAGTTGTTCGGCGATCCACTGACGATAGAGGTAATGGTCGCCGGGTCCGTGATTGCGGCCGGACGAACCATGGTACAGGCACCTCCGGTCACCTACTCCGATCCGGTACGGGCATCTCCCGTTGCGCCGAGAGGTGCGCTGACGATCACCGTACAGCAATAAGCATTCTGTCTTTGAATCGTGTTGTGCGAGTGAGCCCGGATGGGATTGAACCATCGACCCTCTGATTAAAAGTCAGATGCTCTACCACTGAGCTACGGGCCCTGCGCGCCTGTGTAGGTTGAGCCCGCGGAGAGGTCAACGTTCCGGCGCCATCAGCCGCCGGTATCTTCCCTCGTTCGGCGATAATTTTCCAGAAAGCCGGCGCAGAATGGTGCAACCGCGCGCGCGCGGACCGCATTCCGGAATGTCCGCAACAGCTCCTGAAAAAAAGTCAGATTGTGCCAGGTCAGCAGCATCGAGGCGATAATCTCGCCGCTCTTGACCACATGGTGCAGATAGGCGCGGGAATATTGCCGGCAACACGGACACGGGCACTTCCCATCCAGCGGTCCATCGTCATCCGCGTGCCGCGCATTGCGCAGATTCAATGGTCCTTCCCAGGTGAATGCCTGCCCGTTTCTGCCC
>JANWHR010000189.1 GCA_025450355.1 Micropepsaceae bacterium | reverse complement strand
GTGGCACGTACCCAATCGCACATTGGGCACGATTTTGACCGCGGATATGGTCGGGCTTCTGCTCGGCTATCTGTTCGTGTCACCCCTGTCGGCGCGCTTTGGCCACAAGCGCATGATCATCGCCTGCACGGCGGCATTCGGGGTGGCCACGTTCCTGACCATAACCGCGACCGGTATCCCGACGCTGATCGGCTTCCGCTTTCTGACCGGTATTGGCGTTGGCGGCGCCATGCCGAGCGCAGTTGCGCTGACCGGCGAATATTTTCCGGAGCGGCTGCGTTCTACCTCGATCACGCTCATCTATATCGGGTTTTCGCTGGGCCAGATCGCCGCCGGAGTTGTGTCCGGACTGTTGCTGGAGCCCTTTGGCTGGCGCGCCGTGCTGGCATTCGGCGGGATCGGGACGATTGTGCTTTCCATCCTGTTTGCCTTCGCGCTTCCCGAATCGCTGGAATATCTCATCAACCGGGGAAACGGGCGGGCGCGCGCGACAACGATTCTTCACAAGGCTTTCCCGCAGGTTCACGTCTCCCCGGATACGCGCCTGATCGCCGGGCAACACGGCTTGAGGCAGGTGCGCGTCGCGCAACTGGTTGAAAACGGCCGTGGCATCGGCACCGCGCTGATCTGGGCCGGCATGTTCATGAACCTCATGATCTATTTCTTCCTGCAGAAATGGCTGACATCGCTGCTGGTCCAATCCGGGCTGGCGCAGCAGGTGGCGATCACCGCGACGACCGTCGGCCTGGCGGGAGGAATCATTGCGGCGGTGATGATCGGACCCCTGATGGATCGCTACGGTCCCTATGCCGTGGTGGCGGGCCTGTTCGGGCTTTCCGTCGTATCGGTTCTGCTGATGGCGAAGATCCTGGCCTCTCCTGTCGCCTGGGTGACGATCGCGGTGTCCCTGTTCGTCGGCTTTTGCCTGTCCGGCGGACAGAAGGCGAACAACGCGCTGTCGGTTTTTTTCTATCCGACGGCGTTGCGCGGCACCGGCATTGGCTGGTCGCTGGGCATAGGCCGGATTGGAGGCGTGCTCGGGCCATTCATGGCGGGGGTGCTGCTGGCCAATGGCTGGTCGCCTGCGGGGCTGTTCTACGCGGCATCCGTGCCGATGCTGCTTGGCATGGCGGCGATTGCAGCGATGGGCGTGCTTTACACCCGCTCCGCGGTCGCAACGGGCCGGAGTGTTGCCCAGCCATGAGCCGTCCGCGCCTGATCGCCGACATCGGCGGGACAAACGCGCGCTTTGCTCTTGTGGAATCTGAAGATTTCAGTCGCGTCGAGATCGCGGCGGTCGCCGATTGCGACCGGATCGAGGACGCCGTGCACAAATATCTCGCCGGAATTCCTCCGGAGCATCGGCCGGAGGAGGCCGCATTCTCGGTTGCGGGACCGGTGACCGGCGACCATGTGGTGATGATGAACAGCCCGTGGAGCTTTTCCATCGCCGGAATGCGCAATGAATTCGGCTGGAAGGCGCTGCACGTCATCAATGATTTTGCCGCCAATGCGCTTGCTGTGCCGGAATTACCGGCCGAATTGCGCCTGCAGGTGGGTGACGGCGCCGCGGCCGGGAATGCGCCGATCGCGGTACTTGGCCCCGGAACCGGGCTTGGCGCAGGCGGACTGGTTCCCTGCTCCACCGGCTGGATTGCGATCGCGGGTGAAGGCGGCAATGTGACTTTGGCGGCCACGGATTCACGGGAGGCGGCAATCGTCGATATCCTTCGCCGGCAATACGCCCATGTCTCCGCGGAGTTGGTGCTGTCCGGACCGGGGCTGGTGAATTTGTACGAAAGCCTTTGCGAGCTGGCCGGCAAGCCGGCAGCCCCTTCCACGCCGGAACATGTGACCAATCTCTATCCCGGCTGCGATCCGCAATGCCGCGAAGCGGTGGCGCTGTTTTGTGCGATGCTGGGCAGTTTTGCGGGCGACCTGGCACTGACTTTTGGCGCGCGCGGCGGGGTCTATGTAATGGGCGGGATCGTGCCGAAGATTTATGAGATTTTCCGCCACTCGCTGTTTCGCGACCGCTTCGAGGCGAAAGGCCGCTACCGGCCCTATCTTGCCGGGATCCCGACGTTTGTTGTGGCGCATCCTTATCCCGCGTTTCTGGGATTGAAGACCTTGTTCAGGGACTGAGCGTGGCGTCGCGACGGGAAATTATTCTTGCAATGGCGGCCTCTGCCGCCGCGGCTGCTTTGCGCGGAATGCTTTCCGGTGCGGCAGAAGCCACGGAATCTCCCATCCGGCTGATTATCCCCGCAGCAAAGGGCGGCATCAACGACCTCGCCGGGCGGCTGGTGGCCAGGCATTTGGGCAGGTTCTTGCCAGGCTCGCCGGCACTGCAAGCCGTCAACGACGAAAGCGGTGGGGTTGCGCTGGCCAATCGCTTCGCGGCGTCGCGTGGCGGCGAGCCTCGGGAAATCGCGATAGTCCAGCGCGGCGTTGCACAGCTGGCAATCCAGGGTGATCAGACCGCGAAATTCGATCCGCTGAAACTGAACTGGCTGGGAAGCCTGTCCTCCTTTGCCAATGATGCCTATGTGCTGATCGTCAGTGCACGTCATCCGGCCCAGACGGTGTATGATCTCGCGCCACCGGCGCCGCCCGCGCTGATTGGCGGCGACGCGCCGGGAAGCACGAATCTGACGTTTGCGCTGATTGCGAAACACGCGTTGAATCTGAATATCGAGGTGAAGGAGGGCTTTTCCGGCGCGGCCGGCATGTTCTTCGCCATGAACGATGGCGACCTCGACGGCCAGGTGATCGGGCTGAACTCACTGATGGCGAACCAGCCCGAATTGTGGCGGACGAAGGATGTGCGCCCGCTTCTGCAGTTTGGGCGCCGTACGCGTCATCCGCTGCTGCCCGATGTGCCGCTTGCGAGCGAATACACGAAAGACCCCGATGCGCTGCGCCTGGTCGCATTTGCGGAGGCGCCGCTCGGGATGGCGCGGCCTTTCGTGGCGCCGGTCGCGGTGATGCCGGAGCAGGCGGCACTGCTCGCGCGCGCCTTTGCCGCCATGATGCGGGATCGCGATTTTCTCGCCGATGCGGCCAAAGCGAAACTGGACATCACGCCCGTCGATGCCGATGGCGTCAGGCGGATCATCACCGCGATGGCGCGCACGCCAAAAGAACTGATCGCACGCTACAACGCAATGACCGCCGTTTAGACCGGTCAGGCGGCCATCGGGAACAGGACGGAGACCCGCAGTCCCGGGTCATTGTCGGCGAGCGACAGTTTCGCCTCATGCCGCCTCGCGATGGCCGCGACGAGGCTGAGGCCCAACCCACTGCCCTCGGTAGTCCGGCTCGATTCCAGGCGATAAAACGGGCGGAGAACGTTCTCGCGCTCCTGCGCCGGAATCCCCGGTCCCGTATCGCAAACCGCGACTTCCAGATGATCGCCGGCGGCGGTGGCCAGTACCCTGATTTTCGCTCCGGGCTGGCAGTAGCGGATGGCATTATCCACCAGATTGACGACCATCTGAGTCAGCAATTCCGGATCGGCGGAAACCCTCAACTCGGGGCCGATCTCGGCGTGAAGCTGCAAACCGCGGTCTTCGGCAGCGGGAGAAAAATCTTCGACAATGCCGGAGAGAAGCTCCGAAACGTTGATGATGCGCTTTCCGGTGATCCGGCCGCCCGCTTCGATCTGGGCAATGCGAAGCAACGCGCCGAAGGTCTCCAGGATCGCATCCACCTGCCGGATGGAATGGCCCAGCACATCGTGCAGCTCCGCCTCCGTGCGGTCGTGGCGCCTGGCATATTCCAGGCGCTGACGCAGGCGCGTGAGCGGCGTGCGCAGATCATGCGCGATGTCGTTGGAGACCTGACGCATGCTGCGCATCAGATCCTCGATGCGGTCCAGCATGGCATTCATGGCTTCGGCGAGCCCATCGAACTCATCCTGCGTGCCACGGACCGGAACACGCTGGGAAAGGTCGCCCGCCATGATCGCACGCGCGGTCCGGTTTACGGTATCCACCCGCTTCAGCACGGTGGTTCCGACGATCGCCGTGCCGACGCCCGCGAGAAGCAGGGTGATCACGATCTCGACCGCAAAGGTGCGCAGGATCAGCGCGTTCATTTCGCGCAGCGTCGCCGTGTCCTGACCCACCAGAAAATAATCCCCGTTCTGGAGCCGGTATCCGTGCGCGCGGATTTGCAGCCGTTGCCCGTCGAGCGGCCGTTCCAGCGTCGTGGGGCCAAGAATCGGGTCCGTCGCCGCGATATTGCCGGTGATCCGGCGGCCTTGCGCATCCTGGAGCAGATAAACTCCGCGTACGTCCTTTCTCAGCCGCATGTGGCTGTCGATGATCGCCGGCAGTTTCGCCACGCCCTGGGAACGCGCCTCATCGAGAATGGAGGCGTATTCGACATCGATCTCGTTGTTTTCGTCGCGCGCGGCATAATCGCGGGCGAACCAGGTGGTGACGCCAAACAGGATCAGCACCGATGCGGTGAGCATCGCCGCGTAAAGCAGGGCGAGGCGAAAACTGGAACTGCGAAAAAGCTTATTCCGGCGCACGGAGGCAATATCCCGCTCCGCGCACGGTGTGGATCAGCTCGGGCGAAAACCCTTTGTCGATCTTTGTCCGCAAGCGGCTCAAATGCGATTCCACCACATTCGTCTTGGGGTCGAAATGATAGTTCCAGACATTGTCCAGCAGCATGGTCCGCGTGACCACCTGACCGGCATGGCGCATGAGATATTCCAGCAGGCGGAATTCGCGGGGCTGAAGCTGAATTTCCTGGCCCGCGCGTTTGACCACGTGCTTGACCAGGTCCAGTTCCAGATCCGCGACTTTGAATTGGGTATCGACCGTGGTTCCACGCGGACGGCGCGACAGCGCCTTCACCCGCGCGACCAGTTCCGAGAACGCGAAAGGTTTGACCAGATAATCATCTCCACCTGCGTTCAGGCCGGTGACGCGATCGTCGATGCCCGCCATGGTGGTGAGGAACAGCACCGGAGTTTCCACTTTCGCAGCGCGGAGAGTCTTGACGAGCGTCAACCCATCCAGTTCCGGCAGCATGCGGTCGATGATCAGGAGATCGAAGCTTTCGGTCATCGCGAGGAACAGACCATCCCGCCCCCCGCGTGACCAGTTCACCGCGTGGCCCTCTTC
>JANWHR010000188.1 GCA_025450355.1 Micropepsaceae bacterium | reverse complement strand
GACGCATTATGGCGGTTCCGCGGCTTCTCGCAAGGAACGAATGTTTGACTCGCCATTGGTTTCGGAGCGGTTGCGCAATGGAGCAAATTCCCGGCCGTTGCTCATCAGAGACGCATCCGGGCGGGCGGTCTCGGTGCTGGTGTGCCCGCTGGATGCCGCCCGGATGGGGTTTCGGCCGCCAGGCCCATTGGCGTTGGTTTTTGTGGAAATGCCCGGCCGCAAACCGTCCCCCGCTCGTGCGCTCGCCCAGCTCTACGGGCTCACTCCCGCTGAGCTTCGACTGGCCACGGCACTGCTTGATGGCGAGCGGGCAAACGATTACGCGGACCGGACGGGCATCAGCCGCAACACGGTCAAGACGCAATTGGCGCAGTTGTTCGCGAAAACCGGAACCAATCGCCAATCCGATCTGATGCGGACGATTTCCGGCCAGTCGATCATGGCGATCCTCGAGCGCTGGTCACCGGCAAATGCGGCGCCGCCCAATGGCGGGGCATGCGGATGAATGAGATGGCAATGCGCGCCCCCGGCGCGTGTTACGCCGGTCTGGCCTATGACAGCATCGGCAGCGGACCTGCCGTACTGCTTCTGCACGGGTTGAGTTACGACCGCCGGATCTGGTCGCCCTTCGTCACGCAGCTTGTGCCCAACTACCGCTGCATTGCGGTGGATTTGCCGGGGCATGGTGAGTCTCCGGACCTCGATTCCCCGGACGCCTACCATCCCGTCAAAATCGCGGATCGGTTGCACGCACTCGTGGAGCACCTCGGCGCCGGGCGTCCGCTGGTCATCGGACATTCGCTGGGCGGCGCTCTGGCGACCTTCTACGCGGCGGCAGTTTCGGTCAGGGGCGTCATTAATATCGATCAGTCGCTGCGGCTTGGACCGATGGCGACGGCAATTCAGCACCTCAGGCAGGAATTATCCGGTCCTGGATTCGATACTGTCTGGGCACAGATGCGCAGCGGCTTTGGAATAGAGTCTTTGCCGGAACAGGCTCGCGCGCTGGAACAGATGTTGTCGCACCCTCGCCGGAACATCGTTCTTGGCTTTTGGGACATCCTTCTCAACAGCGAAGCTGATGCATTGCAGGCTTATGTCGATGCCGCGCTTGGGAGAATTGGCGCCCCCTATGTTTCATTTCACGGGACCGATCCCGGATCGGGCTATCAGGACTGGCTCCGGGCACGCACAAAATCCGCTCAGCTTGTCTATCATCCCGGTGCAGGGCACTTCCCCCATTTCGTCGATCCCGGCGAGCTCATCGGGCTGATCCGCGACTTCGCCCCGGCGAAATAAACACGGAGACATCACCCGTTCGGGTGGTGTGTCCCGCGCAAATTGGGCTCTATAGTTGTGGTCTCGTCAACAGGGGAGGCACGCATGGGCTGGGTCGCGTCCTTTTTCTCAGGCATCAAGGCCGAGGTCGAATGGCTGATCACATCGCTCGCGGTTGCACCGGCAACGAATGACAGCACGGCGGCGGATGGAGCGCCGGCGGGCGGGGCCGCGGCGCACCACGCCGACTCCGCGCCCGATGCGCACAGCACGGTCCTCGCGGTGGCGGACCAGCAACCGGACAGCGCCGCAACCACGGATTCAGCGCCGGCGCAGCATGCTGTCGCCGATGACGCGACCCCTTCGGGCGTTCAGGACATCGCGTTCATCCTGCCGCATACGGACAATCTGGCGATTCCCGCCGATTTCACGCTTGACCCCGCGCCAAACGCGCCCTCTGCGCCGCTGACGCCGCTTTCCTTCACCGACAACTTTTCCCAGAGCGACGCAATCGGTTTTGGAGCGCCGGATTCAGGACCTCACCAATTGCAGGATTTCACCCAGTACGCCGCGCCGGCTGCAGACCACGGCGATTCACATTGGGCTCTGCCGAACTCCGGCCCGGGCGAATTCGCGCTGACAAGCCTTGCCCCCGAACACAACATTGGCTTTGCACATGGCGGCGGAGGAGGAGGAGGCGGTGGAGGCGGCGGTTCCTACTTCAATTGGACCACGACCATCGACAGCCCGTTTAAACTGACGCTGGTATTCGATTCGAGCTGGGCAAACGCGCCCAACGGTTTTGTCGCCGATATGGAGACTGTGGCGAACTTCTTCGCCAGTCATTTCACGAACGTCGCCAGCGATCCCATAGGCAGCTTTAAGATGTTCGTCTCATGGGGCGGAACTCCCTCCGGCGCTCTCGGCGAAAGCAGCTATTCGCAATACGCGGCGTCGTATTCCCAACTGACGTCGGCGTTCGCCAATGTCGCGGCGGCCGAGACCACGAGTGGAAGTCAGGCCGTCAATATTCCTGGCTCCGATCCATTCAGCAGCAGCAATCCGATCTTTATGATTACGTCCGCGCAAGTGCACGCGCTTCACATACCGATCTCGCCGGTGGGCGTCGGCGGCGTCAGCTTCAGCAGCGCCCCGAATACGTTCTTCTTCAATCCGAGCAACCCCGTAGCGGGTCAATACGACTTCATGGGCGTCGCGGCGCATGAGATGTCGGAAGTGCTGGGCCGCGAGACGTTGAATGGTGCAAGTGGTGGACATAAGTCAGGAATGGAGTTGGCGCCACTCGATCTGTTCCATTTTGCCGACAGTAACGGCGCGCCTATCTATTCCGGTACGACGCCGGGCTACTTCTCAGTAGATAACGGCGCGGCCAACCTGATGGAGTTCAACGCCACCTCGTCGGGCGACCATGGCGATTGGGCCGCAAACGCCGATGCCTTCGCCGCATCCCCCGCCGCGGGAGTCGATTTGCCTTTCTCTTATGCCGACTACCTCACCATGGAAGCGGTCGGATATTCGGGAAACTTCGCATTCGACGGGACTATTGCTGCAACCACTACTGCCTGGAATGCCGCCAATCCCTTGGGCTCTTTCTGAAATCGCGTTTCCCTGGCTCCGCCCAAAAACTGTCAACCCGGCCACCGTAGCTTCGCACGCGAAGCGCGTGTGAGCACTCGTTTCGGGTCATTCCTCGATGCGAGTAGCCACTGTCTCCGCTTGACCCTGTCCGACAGACGGTCTTTACAAACCCGGACAGCATTTCGCCGAAGGGGAAGACATGCGGGTGTATTACGACCGGGACGCGGACATCAATCTGATCAAGGGCAAGCGCGTTGCCATCATCGGGTTCGGCAGTCAGGGTCATGCCCACGCACTGAACATGCGCGACGCCGGGGTGAAAGAGGTGGCAATTGCGGCCCGCCCGGGCGCTTCGGCAAAAAAAGCGGAGACTGCGGGATTTGAGGTGATGTCCACCGCCAATGCCTCCAAATGGGCCGATGTTCTGATGTTCGTGGTGCCCGATGAACTGCAGGCCGATCTCTACAAATCCGAAATCGCGCCGAACCTGAAGCAGAATGCGGCGCTGTTCTTTGCGCACGGATTCAACATCCATTTTCGCCTGATCGAACCGCGCGCGGACCTCGACATTGTCATGGTTGCGCCGAAGGGACCTGGTCACACGGTGCGCAGCGAATATCAGCGCGGCGGCGGTGTGCCCTGCCTGATCGCCGTGCATCAGGACGCGAGCGGCAACGCCCACGATCTTGGGCTGGCCTATGCCTCGGCCATTGGCGGCGGCCGTGCCGGAATTATCGAAACCACCTTCCGCGAGGAATGCGAAACCGACCTGTTCGGCGAGCAGTCGGTGCTCTGCGGCGGACTCGTGGAACTCATCCGGGCAGGATTTGAAACCCTGGTCGAGGCGGGATACGCGCCTGAAATGGCCTATTTCGAATGCCTGCATGAGGTGAAGCTGATCGTGGACCTCATCTATGAAGGCGGCATCGCGAACATGAACTATTCGGTCTCAAACACCGCCGAGTATGGCGAGTATGTCTCCGGGCCGAAGGTTGTGGGGCCGGAAAGCCGGGCGGCCATGAAGCGGGTTCTGGCCGATATTCAATCCGGCCGCTTTGCGCGGGATTGGGTGCTGGAGAACCGGGCCGGGCAGCCTTCGTTCAAGGCGATGCGGGCGCTTTCGGCGGCCCATCCGATCGAGGAGGTGGGTGAAAAGCTCCGCGCCATGATGCCCTGGATCGCAAAAAACCGCCTGGTGGACCGCTCGCGGAATTAGGCCCCCTCACCCGGCAAAAGCGCACACAAAATTCTGTTGCCTTGTTGCTTGCGCGCAACGGTACGAATCGGCATAACTGGCCGCGACGGACGGATGACCGCCGTCATCACGAATATTTAATCAGTATTTGTGACTAATCACGAACGCATCCGAAATGGAACCTTCGCGATGACAGGATCAAGCGCGCGACAAAGGACCGAAGCCGGTACGGCGGCCGCCGGGCGCCTGTTGCTGTCACTGACCGGATGTTCCGGCGTTTCGCTGATCCGCTGCGTTCTCATCCTTAGACGCCCCCAGGCGTGAATGCACCGCGCTGCGGTGCCGTCTGGGGGGCAATCAGGAAGATGAGAACAACGCCAATGGCGAACGGAAGGACTTTCGGGATTATGACAACGAACAGCAATCACGACAATCAGCAGCAGGCGGATGGGTTGGACCGTGTGCGGATTTTCGATACCACGCTGCGCGATGGCGAGCAGTCGCCCGGCGCGGCGATGACGCATGAGGAAAAAATAGAAGTCGCGGCGCTCCTCGATGAAATGGGCGTGGATATCATCGAGGCGGGATTCCCGATTGCCTCCAATGGCGATTTCGACGCGGTGAACGCCATCGCAAAACAGGTCAAATCGGCCGTGGTGTGCGGACTGTCGCGCGCGGGATTCAAGGACATTGATCGCGCCGGCGAGGCCCTCAAACCGGCGAAACGGCGGCGCATTCACACCTTTATCTCCACCAGCCCGGTGCACATGAAGCACAAGCTGCAGATGGAGCCACCAGCAGTATTGGAAGCGGTCGCCGCTTCGGTTGCCCGTGCGCGCAACTGGACCGATGACGTGCAGTGGAGTGCGGAAGACGCCACCCGCACGGAACCCGACTTCCTCTGCCGGACGGTGGAAGCCGCGATCAGGGCGGGTGCGGGCACGATCAATATTCCCGATACGGTCGGCTATGCGACACCGCAGGAATATTTCGAGCTGATCGCGATGCTGAAGAACCGCGTGCCGGGGGCGGATCGCGTGGTGTTTTCCACCCACTGCCACAACGATCTGGGTCTTGCGGTCGCCAATTCGCTCGCCGGAGTTCTGGCCGGCGCGCGCCAGGTGGAATGCACAATCAACGGCATCGGAGAGCGCGCGGGCAATGCCGCGCTCGAGGAAATCGTCATGGCGATCCGGGTCCGCAAGGACCGCATGCCGTTCGCAACCGGCATCAAAACCGAAATGATCGCCCGCGCCTCAAAGCTGGTGTCCAACGTGACGGCCTTTCCGGTGCAGTACAACAAGGCGATCGTCGGCAAGAACGCCTTTGCCCACGAGTCGGGCATTCATCAGGACGGAATGCTGAAGAACGCGCAGACTTATGAAATCATCAGTCCGGCTTCGGTCGGCGTCACCGGAACGGCGCTGGTGCTGGGCAAGCTCTCGGGCCGCCATGCCTTTCGCGACAAGCTGGCTTCGCTCGGCTATGTGCTGGGCGACAACGCGCTGGAAGACGCGTTCCGGCGCTTCAAGGACCTTGCCGACAAGAAGAAACATATTTTCGACGCCGACATCATCGCATTGGTCGATGATTCCGTGCTGCGCCGTCAGGACCCGATCCAGGTTCATGCACTGAAGATCAATGCCGGCAAGGACGTGATTCCGGCCGCCGAACTGACGCTCAAGGTGGGCGCCGAACTGCGGTCTGGCGCTGCCCAGGGGGACGGGCCTGTGGATGCGATCTTCAATGCCATCCGCCAGCTCTATCCGCATCCGGCGCATTTGCAGTTGTTCCAGGTCAGCGCCGTGACGGAGGGAACCGACGCGCAGGCCAAAGTCAGCGTCCGGCTGGAAGAGGATGGCCGCACCGTGACCGGGCATGGCGCCGATACCGACACGCTGGTCGCGTCCGCCTACGCCTATGTGAATGCTCTCAACAAACTTTTGGTGAAAAGAAAGAAGAGCGTTCCGGAAAAGCTAACGGTTGCGCGCTAAACTGATGCCGAGGCCACAGAAGGCCCGGAAAGCGAGTGGAAGAGAATGCTGGGTAACCTCCTCGGACTGCTGTCGAGCGATATGGCGATCGACCTCGGCACCGCCAACACGCTGGTCTATGTGAAAGGGCAGGGGATCGTGTTGAACGAGCCCTCTGTCGTGGCCATCCTGAACAACAAAACCGGGAAGAAGCAGGTTCTCGCCGTCGGCAACGACGCGAAACAGATGCTCGGCCGCACACCGGGAAACATCGAGGCGATCCGCCCGATGCGCGATGGCGTTATCGCCGACTTTGAAGTCGCCGAAGAAATGATCAAGCATTTCATCCGCAAGGTGCACAACCGGCGCAGCTTCGCGAGCCCCATGATCATCGTCTGCGTGCCATCGGGATCGACGGCGGTCGAGCGCCGCGCGATCCAGGAATCGGCGCTCTCTGCGGGTGCGCGCCGCGTCTTCCTCATCGAAGAACCAATGGCTGCGGCCATCGGGGCGGGGCTGCCGGTCAATGAGCCGACCGGTTCCATGGTGGTGGACATCGGCGGCGGTACCACGGAAGTGGCGGTACTCTCGCTGGGCGGGATCGTGTATTCGCGCTCGGTCCGGGTCGGCGGCGACAAGATGGACGAGGCGATCATCGCCTATATCCGCCGTCACCAGAATCTCCTCATCGGCGAGGCCACCGCGGAACGAATCAAGAAGGGAATCGGCTCCGCCGCGCCTCCTGCCGATGGAACCGGGACCACAATCGAGATCAAGGGCCGTGACCTCCTCAATGGCGTGCCCAAGGAAATTACCGTGACCCAGCGTCAAATCTCGGAAGCGCTGACCGAACCCGTCAGCGCCATTGTCGAGGCAGTGAAGGTGGCGCTGGAATCCACGCCGCCCGAACTGGCCGCCGACATTGTCGATAAGGGAATTGTGCTCACGGGCGGCGGCGCACTGCTCGCCAATCTCGACCAGGTCTTGCGCGATGAGACGAACCTTCCGGTTTCAATTGCCGACGACGCCCGATCCTGCGTTGCACTCGGCACCGGACGCACGCTCGAGAACGCTAAGGGAATGCGTCACATGCTGACCACTGCGTTCTGACCGTGTCCCAAAATTGTCACAGGCCAGTCCTTTGTGAGTTCCGCAACATCTTAACTATCGGCTAAATAGAATTGGGCTGAAGACCCGCTGAGGGAGGGGAGAGGCGAGCCAGATGGTGCGAGCGGGCTGGAAATGGACGCGCGGCCGCGGGACGAAACAGCTTCCCATTCTGATCTGTGCCGTGATTGCCGTCGGTGCGGCGGTTGCCGGGCGCACGCACGCGGTCTTTTTTGATTCTGCCCGCGCTGCGCTCTCCGATTGGAGCGCACCTGCGTTGAGCGGACTTCGGGCCCCGCTCACCGCGATGCAAAGCTGGACAGGAAGCGTCGCCGGCATTTTCACCGTGTACAGTGAAAACGCGCAGCTGCGGCAGGAAAATGCCGAACTGCACAAGTGGCAGCAGGTTGCACTCTCTCTCGAAGACCGGCTGCGCCGCTACCAGCAATTGCTGAATGCCGTGCCGGATGAAAAAACTCCCTTCATCACGGCGCGCGTCATCGGCGAATCGAGCCGGCCTTTTGTCAGAACAATGATCCTGAATGCCGGTACGGCGAATCAGGTGCGCAAGGGCCAGGCTGTGGTGGATCAGCGTGGTCTGCTCGGCCGCATCTATGTCTCCGGCGAAAATACGTCCTGGGTGATTCTGCTTACCGACCTGAACAGCCGGGTGCCGGTCGTGATTGAACCGTCGCATCGGCGGGCCATCCTGGCCGGCGACAATACGCCCGCACCGCAACTCGAACTTGATGTCGGCGAAGGACCGATCCGGTCCGGAGACCGCGTCCTCTCTACGGGAGATGGGGGTTTGCTGCCACCGGATTTGCCGGTCGGCGTGGTGACGGGTAACGGAGAAAATGCGCGGGTCGTGCTATTTGCAACGGCCGCCAGCGCCGATGCCGTGAACATCCTCGACTACCGCGTGCCGGAGCCACCAGTGCCGGCGGATCCGGCGACGGCCGTTCCCGCGAAGACTTCTTCCAGCGCCACCTCACCGGCTGTTGCGGCGGTGCCGCCCGATTCGCGAGAATCACCGCCGGAGGAGCCGGATCGGTGACGGAGCGTTCTCCTGCCCTGTTTTTATTGCTGGCCGCGCCGTCCCGGCTTTTTGGCAGGCTGATTCCAATTCTCGTCGCCCTCCTGCTGGTGGGGGTTGCCAACCTGCCGATCTCATTTACCGGCGGTTTGCTTCCGGCCCCGGCGCTCGCGCTTGCGGCGATCTGGTACTGGGCGCTGGCGCGCCCCTCCCTGATGCCGCCTTATGCCGTGCTTCTGATCGGCCTTGTTGAAGATCTTCTTTCCGGCGGGCCGCCAGGACTGTGGGCGACCGGCTTTCTCGCGGGTTATGTGCTGATTGATCGCCAGCGCAAGACATTGCTCGAAGTAAACGGCGCCGGGAATGTGGTCTCCTTTACCGGCGTGATGGTGGTGGCGGCTGCCGGCGCCTATGCGGTGGCATCGGCGATCTACCTCCGCCTGCTGCCGATCGGGCCGCTGCTTCTCGAAACCATCATCACCGTGATTCTCTATCCCCTGCTGCAACCCGTGCTGCATTTTGCGGACCGCAACATCACCCGCCTTGTGCGGTCGGCCGGCTGAAAGAAAGCGGGGGACCAATGCCGCTATTCGACAATCGGGAGAAACAGCGGCGGGCCGGCTTCACACGGCGCACGCTGATGCTGTCGGGCGGCATCACCGCGGTTTTCGGCCTGATTGGCGGGCGCCTTTATCAGCTTCAGGTGATCGACGGGGATCAGTATTTCGCGCAAGCCGAAGAGACTCGGATCAGCGAACGCCTGCTTGCGCCGCCGCGCTCGCGCATTCTCGACCGGTTCGGTGTTGCGCTTGCCGGAAGCCGCCGCAACTACCGCGTCATGGTGGTGCCCGAACAGGCCGGCGACCTCGCCATCATGCTGGACCGCCTCGCAGAAGTGATCCCGATCAACGACCGCGTCCGGGCCCGGCTGGTGAAGGATGAGCCAGGCCGCAAACCATTCATGCCGGTGCTGGTCGCGGACAATCTCTCGTGGGACGATTTCGCCAGACTCAATCTTGATCTGCCCTATTTCCGCGGGGTTGAGCCGGAAGTCGGCGAAACGCGTGATTATCCGTATTCTGATCAGTTCTCCCATGTTCTCGGCTATGTCGCGGCGGTGTCGCCGGAAGACAAGCAAAAGGATCCGGATGGCGATCCGCTACTCGACGTGCCGGGTTTCCGGATCGGCAAGCGTGGCATCGAGAAAACCTTCGACACGCGCATCCGCGGCCATGCCGGCGCAAGCCGGGTCGAAGTCAACGCCCATGGCCGGGTGATCCGCGAGCTCGAGCGCAAACCCGGCGTTCCGGGCGAGGAGATTTACCTCACGCTGGACCAGCAGCTTCAGAGTTTCCTTTATGACCGGCTGAAGGAGGAAAGCGCCGGCGCGGTCGTCATGGATGTGCAGACCGGAGATGTGCTCGCCTTTGTCTCCACACCCGGTTTCGATCCGAACGCGTTCAATAGCGGCCTCACGCCCGCACAGTGGTCCGCGCTCATGGACAACGACCATAAGCCGTTGCTCAACAAGGTCATGGGCGGCGTGTATCCACCCGGTTCGACATTCAAGACCGTGACCGCGCTCGCCGCACTCGATTCCGGCGCGATTACGCCCGATACCATTTTCCACTGCAACGGCGCTTTCGAACTGGGCTCGCACGCCTTCCATTGCTGGAGGAAGCAGGGCCATGGCCCACTAAACCTGCGCGGCGGGTTGAAGAACTCCTGTGACTGCTACTTTTATCAGGCGGCGCTGAAATTGGGGATCGACGGGCTGCAGGCCGGCGCGCGCCGCCTGGGCTTCGGCCAGACCACCGGCATTGAGATACCCGGCGAGCGCAGCGGTTTCATTCCGGATCGCTACTGGAAACAGGCGACCTACAGGCAGCCATGGCAGTTGGGCGAAACCGTCGTGGCCGGAATCGGGCAAGGCTACATTCTGGCAACGCCACTGCAGCTTTGCGTCCTTACGGCACGCATCGCCAGCGGAATGCAGGTGGTGCCGCGGCTGGTGCATTCCGTCGGCACGCAATTGCAGCCGCGCCCGCCCGTCGAGGCGATCGGCTTCTCGCCCGATGCGCTGAATACCGTGCGCGACGCGATGGGCGCGGTCACCAACGAGCCCGGTGGCACCGCCTATCCCTGGCGGATCACCGATCCGGCGCTGGCCATGGCGGGTAAGACAGGGACGGCGCAGGTGCGCGTCATCAGCGCCGAAGAGCGGCTGCATGGGGTTCGCAGCAACGAAAGCCTGCCGTGGAACCTGCGCGACCATGGCCTGTTCATCGGATTCGCGCCGGTGGAGAACCCGCGCTACGCCTGCGCAGTGGTGATCGAACATGGCGGGCTGAACGCGCATCCCCAGGTACAGATCGCCCGCGATACGCTGGCCCTGGCGCAGACAAGGAACATTCTCGGCCGGCCCGCCGCCTGGCCGCTGACCGCCGCATCGCTATGACCGATCTCTCCTATGCCGGCGATGTTGGAAACCCGGTTTCGTTCCGGCAAAAACTGACGCGCATCGACTGGGCGCTGGTCGCCCTCATCGGCCTGATTGCCTGTACCGGTTTCGCGATGCTGTTCTCGGCCGCCGGCGGCAGCCTGTCGCCCTGGGCTGACCGGCAGATGATCCGCTTCTGCGCCGGTCTCGTAATTCTGGTGACCGTTGCCTGCATCGACATTCGCGTCTGGATGGGTCTGGCCTATCCCGCCTATTTCCTGTCCCTGCTGCTGCTGGTCGGCGTTGCGGTGGCCGGGCATACGGGATTGGGGGCGCAGCGCTGGATCGAGTTGGGGCCGCTGGAACTGCAGCCCTCGGAACTGATGAAAATCGCGCTGGTGCTCGCGCTCGCACGGTATTTGAACGGGGTGGACGCGCGCGAGGTGTCGCGTCCGTTCCGGCTGATCGCCGCATT
>JANWHR010000187.1 GCA_025450355.1 Micropepsaceae bacterium | reverse complement strand
TGTTTCTCACGGCGGTTCTGGGCGCGGCAGTGAGTTACGGTCTATGGCCGGCGCTGTTTGCCTGTGCGTTGAGCATCCTCGCGTTCAATTTCTTTTTCCTGCCGCCGCTCTACACTTTTACGATCGCCGACCCGGAGAATGTCGTCGCGCTGATCACCTTCTCGATCGTGGCCGTGATTGGCAGCAATCTGGCCGCCCGCGTGCGCACGCAGGCGGTCACCGCGCAGCAGCGGGCCAAAACCACGGAAGACCTTTACAGCTTCAGCCGGAAACTGACCGGTATTGTGAGTCTGGACGACCTGCTCTGGGCAACATCCTACCAGCTTGCCTCAATGCTGCGCCTGCGAGTTGTCATCCTCTTGCCTGAAGGAGAGACCCTGACCGTGCGGTCGGGCTATCCGCCGGAGGATTGGCTGAGCGAGGCCGATATTGCGGCGGCGAAATGGTCCTGGCTGAACAACCGTCCGGCGGGGCGGGGCGCCGACACCTTGCCCGGCGCGAAACGCCTGTTTACCCCGATGCGTACGGGGCGCGGCGTTGTGGGGGTGATCGGTCTGGATGACGATGCCAGCGGGCCGCTGTTGACGCCCGATCAGCGCCACCTGCTGGATGCACTGGCGGGACAGGCGGCGCTTGCCATCGAGCGCATTGAACTTGCGGCGGATGTGGACCGGGCGCACATCGCCGCCGCGACTGAGAGATTGCGCAGTGCCCTGCTGACGTCGATTTCGCACGATTTGAAAACCCCGCTGGCCTCGATCCTGGGTTCCGCGACCGGCCTGAGATCGTATCGCAAGCAGTTGGACGACGGGGCGCAGGAAGAACTGGTGCGCACCATTCAGGAAGAGGCCGAGCGGCTGAACCGGTTCATCAACAATCTGCTGGACATGACGCGCCTGGAATCGGGCGCGATTGCTCCGCACCGGGAACCGGTCGATTTGTCCGATGTGGTGGGTAGCGCGCTTACGCGGGCAGCGAAAATCCTTTCCGGACACAACGTCACCCTGTCTGTGCCAGCGCAACTGCCGATGCTGAAGCTTGATCCCGTTTTGCTGGAACAGGTGTTGTTCAACCTGCTCGACAACGCCGCGAAATACGCGCCCGCAGGCAGCGAAATTCTGATCCGGGCCTGGTGCGAGGACCATCTCGTCCGGATTGCCATTCTGGATGAGGGTGCGGGAATCCCGCCGGCCGATCTCGAACGGATCTTTGACAAATTCTACCGTGTGCATGCGGCGGACCGGAAAACTGCCGGAACGGGCCTTGGCCTCGCGATCTGCCGCGGATTTGTCGAAGCGATGGGGGGTACGATCGCTGCTGCCAATCGGTCTGATCGCAGCGGCGCAATTTTCACCATCGGCTTTCCCGTTCCAGCCGAGGAGTTCGCTCATACAGAAAGCGCCGCATGAGCACCGGCTCCGCGCCACAGGTCATCCTGATTGTTGATGACGAGGTCGCGATCCGGCGTTTTCTCCGCACCAGCCTGTCGTCCCAGGGATTTCAGTTGGTGGAGGCTGAAAACGGGAAATCCGCTCTTGACCAGCTTCGGCGAAACCGCGTCGATCTGCTGATCCTCGATCTTGGATTGCCGGACATGGACGGCGCGGAGATCATCGGAAGAATTCGCCAGTCCGGCTCAGCCGTGCCGATTCTTGTGCTCTCCAGCCGCACGGATGAGCAGGGCAAGGTCGATGCTCTCGACCTCGGCGCGGACGATTACGTCACCAAGCCGTTCGGGATGGATGAACTGCTTGCCCGCGTCCGCGCCGCCTTGCGTCATCGGATGCAAAGCCGGGGCGAGCAACCGGTGTTCCACAGCGGCGATCTCACGGTCGACCTGGTGCGCCGCATCGTGACTGTGCGGGGGAACGAGGTGAAATTCTCGCCGCGGGAATATGATCTCCTGTGCGTACTGGTGCAGAATGCCGGGAAAGTGGTGACGCACAGGATGCTGCTCAAGGAAGTTTGGGGCAGTCAGGCGGATATACAGTATCTGCGCATCTATATCCGGGCGTTGAGGCATAAGATCGAACGGGATCCGGAACGGCCTCAATGCATCCAAACGGAACAGGGGGTCGGCTACCGGTTGCGCAGCGCCGAGTGATTTCGGTGATTTCGTGTTCGACTCTGTGGACCCGCAGGGCGGCCGTGCTAATTTGCCCGGGCAGACTGAACCCCAACCGGTCTTGAGCCAGATTCGTGCTTCATGCGTGGCTGTTTCTGTGGCAGCCGTGTTGCTGACGACCGTTGCCTCCGCGCAAAGCGAAGGCAATCTCCCTCCCGTTGCCGCGCCAACTTCGCGCGTTCAGGTCGATGCGATCCCGGTCGTCCGCAGCGATGCGCAGAAGGCCGACGATTTCACTGCGGGGCTGTTGCGCGGTTTGCGGGTTGACCCGCGGATCTCAGGCGTTGCGGTATCTGCCGTGCAGGAAGATCACACGATTTTCCAGCGGAGCAGCGGCGCGCTGGATGCCAACACACAATTCCCTGCGAACGGGTTGGAGCGCGTCATCCACGCCGCCGCGCTACTGCAATTGATCGAAGCCGGACAGCTCAAGTCCGATTCGGACATTGGTCAAATTCTGCATGGCAGTGCATCGGGCGTGACCCTGGCCGGTGCAATGACGCAGCAGGTGCGAGACGATGCCCTGATCGCGGCGGTGATCGCGAAGGTCTCCGCCAGACCGCTGGACCAATACCTGACCGAACGGATTTTCCGGCCTTTGGGCATGACGGCTACGATGGCCGCGAATGGAAATCTGCGGACCTCGCTTGTGGACATGACGCGCTTCGCGGCCGCTCTCGCCAACGGCGAAGCGGCGTCCGAGGCTTCCGTGCTGCCGAAAGACGCGATCCGGACACCGGGGACGATTGCCTCCACTCCCGGATGGGGTTTTGGACTGCCGGAGATGCGCCGCAATGGGTGGGTTGCACTGCAACTGGATGGTTCGGCGGGCGGTTTTTTCACGCGCCTTGTTTTCGCACCGGAGGCCAAACTCGCCTATCTGATCGTGCTGCGCGGGGGCGCCGATGCGCGCAGCTGGCGCGTGCTGGATGAGGCGCTGTTCGACCAGTTGCTCCCTTCCCGGGCGGCAATGCCGCAAGTGCAGCCTTCGCCGTCAGTGAAACTTCTGGCGGGGGCGCTTGCGGGCACCTATGGACCAGACCCGGTCCTGCGCTCCTTTGTATTTTTGAAGTTCCCCACCCGTGATTTGCGCGTGAGCGCCGGCGCCAACAACTCGCTGGTGCTGTCCGGAGCCGAAAATGCCACACTGATGCCGGGTTCCGGCGGAAACTGGTCGGCCCGGGATGGATCAGTATCCGCGAGCTATCGCGACGGTGAACTGTTTCTGAGCTCCGGCGCGGCATATCGTCCGGTGGCTTTCTACCAACGCCCGGTGGTTTATGCGCTGCTCGCGCTTGTTGCCGCACTGGCGGTGATTGGTGCAGCCCTGTCCGGGCGCATCCCGTTGCGCTGGCCGTGGTCCAATTCACGCGCACGGGGTGTTTCGGTAAGCTGACAATCTGGATACAGGACAAAAGCCGCATGACAACTCCGCTCGCTTTACTGGACGACGATCCGGAAAAGGAAAAAAAAGAAAACGAGGGCATGAAGCCGGAGCAGCCGATGGCGCCGGTCCAGATGGCGCTATTCAAGTCCCGTACCGTCCTCATTTTCGGTGAAATCGACATGAAAGTGGCCGAACGCGTGTGCGGGCAGTTGTTGGCCTATGCCGCGGAAGGCAGCGGAGATATCCGCGTCCTGATCAAGTCGCCCGGCGGCCATGTGGAATCCGGCGATACAATTCCCGACATGATCCGTTTCTGCGGACCGCGCGTGAAGATGATCGGCACCGGCTGGGTTGCCAGTGCGGGCGCGCATATTTTTCTCGGTGCAGAAAAGCAGAACCGCTTTTGCCTGCCAAACACGCGATTTCTGCTGCATCAGCCGCTGGGCGGGGTTTCCGGCCAGGCCTCCGACATCACGATCGAGGCGGAAGAGATCATCAAGATGCGGGAACGCATCAACCACATCATCGCGCGCGAAACGGGCCAGCCCTACGAAAGAATCGTGCAGGACACGGACCGCAATTTCTGGATTGGCGCGGAAGCCGCGGTCGAATACGGTCTTATCGCGCGCGTCGTCGCGCGCGCGGATGAAGTGTAACCTGTACCGCGGGCTTCCAGCCCGCATTCCGCGCTGGCGCCGCAACATTGTGTTGCTTCATCGCCTTGAGTGGGACGTTGATTGGCCAAAACGGGTAATGACGCCGGATCAATCCTTTCCCTGTTCCAGCGCGTTGAGGATTGCGTCGATCGGCAGCAACACACAGGCGTGGCGGTTGCGGTGAATCGCAGCCGGTTTCAGGACCGCATAGCCGTCAAATGGCGGTGACAGCGCTCCCTCGCCGCGCAACATCGCCAGCACCTCATCGCGCAAGTCCCGCAGTTTCGTTTCATCCGCGCCAACCGCATGGCTTCCCAGGATCGAAGCCGAAGCCTGAGTCAGCACGCATGCCTGCGCTTCATGGGCCATTGCCGCAATCCGGCCATTCGCGTCGCGGCGGATGGTGACCCTGATGCGATCACCGCAGGCGGGATTATAGGCAGAGCCTTCGCCATCAAATTCCGCCAGCCGTCCGGCGCCCACCGCATCGGCCGCCAGCCGCAACAAAGGTTTGCCGTAAAGCGGATCGCTCATCGGGCCCTGACGCCCGCGGCGCGCAAGCGCGCCAGTGCATCGGGTGTATCCACGTCGCGCAGCACGCTGGCGTCTGCCTCAATTTCGCAAAGCTGCTCTTCATGAAGCCGCAACAGATGCTTCGCCCCGGTATCGCCGGTGATTCCGGCCATATCGTCAAACAGGCTGCGTCCCCACAACACCGGATTGCCGCGCCTTCCGTCGTGCACGGCAACGCAAATGCCGCGTCCATCGGCCGGCGAAAATGCCGCGATCATACGGTTGAGCAGACTGGGGCTTACCTCAGGCATGTCCCCGAGAAGAATCAGCGCACCATCCACGGTTGCCGGCAGCGCAGAGAGACCTGCTTTCAACGACGTGCTGAGGCCATCGCGATAGGCGGCATTCCGGACCACCACCACATCCAGGCCACGGAGAACGGCTTCCGTGCCCGGCGCCTCATGTCCGGTCACCACAACTACCGGTCTGGCTTCGCTTGCCAGTGCCGTTTCGACGGTCCAGCGGAGCAGGGACTTACTGCGCCACTCCTGCAGCAGCTTGTTGGTTCCCATGCGGGTGGACATTCCCGCGGCAAGCACGACGGCCCCGATGCGCGGCGCACGCAAGCCGGAATGATCCGCCTCGCGCGGATGCGGGCGCGTGGGGATCTCCTGCAAGAGCCCGCCGACACCCATTCGCGCGACATCCGGGCCGGTGACCGGCAGGTCCGCGAAAATCCGTTGCAGCACAAAATCAAAACCGTTGGTCTTCGGCGATCTCGCGCAACTGGGCAGGCCGATCGCCGGAACCCCGGTCAGGCTCGCGAGGAGGAGCAGGTTGCCGGGATCGACCGGCATTCCGAAATGACGAATTTCGCCACCCGCAGCGGCAATCGCCGCGGGAATGATGTCCCGGCGATCGGCAATGGCCGAGGCGCCAAAGACAAAAAACACCTCCGGCGCTTCCTGTGCTGCTTCCACGAGGGCTTCGGTCACAACTCCGGTCTCATGCGGCACGCGGCGCTCGAAGATGATGTGGCCGCCCAATGGCGACAGCCGTGCCGCCAGCGCCGCGCGATTTTTCTCCAGCAGGGCAGGCTTCTGACCCTCAAGAAATGTCGAAATCAGCGCCACCCGCTTGCTTTTATAGGGCTTGACCCGAATCGACCGTTGCGCGGCGGTGGCGGCGGTTTCGACCGCATGCGAAGGCGCGGCATAAGGAATGATTTTCACCGTTGCAATCATTTCGCCCGGGTGCACCGGGGCAAAGGGCGGCAGGGTCGCAACCGTAATCGATTCGTCGATGGCGTTGATGGTGTCGATCCGGGCGGTGTCGAACAGGACGAGGCCGGAAAATTCCGCATACAGATTGCTGCGGCCGGTATAGGCGGCGGCGACCCGCGCCCCGTCTCCCGCAAGTGCTGTCGCGATGCGCGATGCCGCCTCGTCTTCGGGAATATCGTCCGGCCCGGTGCGCACAACCGTAATGGTTGCGACGCCGGAATCGGCCAGATGTTGCACGTCTGATTTTGCGAGCACGCGGCCCTTTTTCAGAACCCGGCCTCCTGCGCGCAAACTGTGAACGAGGATACAGCCCTCGGCCTCGGTGGGCGGAACGTTGAGGAACAGCATGAGAAATTTTATGTCGCGAATGCCTCGGCCGGGACGGGTGCGGCAGTGTCCGTTCTGCTGCGGGATTGTTCGCGCGGCAGCCGCAATTGCGCGCGCAGCCCGGTGATTTGTCCTTCGGTCATGCGGTTCAGCAGAACGATTTCACCGCCATGTTCGCGGGCGATCGAGCGCGCCAGCGTCAGGCCAAGTCCCGACCCGCCGGTCGCATTGTTACGCGACGCCTCCAGCCGGACGAAGGGTTCAAAAACCTCGTCAAGACGGTTTGCCGGGATTCCCGGTCCGTCGTCGTCCACATTCACGATGAAGAGTCCATCGCCGCGTTCCAGCGATACGCGCGCGCATCCGCCATAGCGGACGGCATTTTCGATCAGGTTGCGCGCCGCGCGGCGGATTTCATTCGGCCGGCAGTTCAGGGGCGCGAGCCCCTCGATATTGACGTTGACCGGAAGATTCATTTCGACCAGATCGTCACAAACGCTTTCGATCAAAGCGGCAAGATCAACGCGGCGCTTTTCTTCACCGGGCCCGGAACGCGCCGCCGAAAGGACGGCTTCCGTCATCGCCTGAAGCTCATCCAGATTGCGCGTCAGCCGGTCGCGAACTTCCGGGTCTTCGACGAATTCGGCCGTGATGCGCATCGCGGCGAGCGGCGTGCGGAGATCGTGGCCGACGGCGGAAAGCAATTGCCGGTGGCTTTCGAGCGTGCGGGTGACGCGGTCGCTCATTTCGTTGAATGCCTTTGCCGCATGTCGAATGTCGTCCGGCCCCGTGTCGGGCAGGCGTGGCGCGATTCGTCCGCGTGCCACTTCATCGGCCGCGTAGGCCAGCGCCGACAGGGGCCGCGAGACGCGTCCCGCAAGCCAGGCTGCCGCAGCGCCGGTCAGAATGGTTCCCAACAGGGCCGCGATCGAGATTGCAGGCGCCGGCGAGGGCGCTGGCGGTCGCGTGAATTGCGCCGTCAGCCAACCGTCGCCATTCGGAAACGGTTGCGCGATTTCGAAGGCCGTTTCGTCATTGTTGAGCGGGCCGGTCTCTTCGATCAGGCGCACGCGGGCCGGACCAAACCGGCCGCTGCGCTCGCCCGCATAGAGGTCCGAAACCAGTTGCTGCTCCTCCGCGGTCATCGATGTTCCGGGGAACGGCGGCGAGGATTGTATCGAGTAATGAAACAGATTGCCGCTGAGGGCGGCCACCGCGGGCTCGCGCTGTTCCTGCGGAATCGTCATCACATAGCGGAAGACCGCCGCAATGCGGTCCACGGCGGCCGTGATGCGCGCCGTCTGCAGGTCGCCCTCGCGGCCGATTTCCAGAATGGCGACGACCGAAAGATTCGACAGGATCACCGCGGCCGCAACCACGGCGACGAACTGCGATCTGAGCGTCTGGAAAGCCCGCATCACAGGATCTCCACATCCGACGTAAACATATAGCCGCCACCCCAAACTGTCTTGATGTAGCGCGGGTTCTTCGGATCGGCCTCGATCTTGCGCCGCAAGCGGCTGACCTGATTGTCGATCGAGCGGTCGAACACTTCCGCATCGCGGCCCTTGGTCAGATCGAGTAGCTGCTCGCGCGACAGCGCCACTTTGGGACGTTCGAGAAAGGCCATGAGCAGTTTGTATTCACCGCTGGAAAGCGGCAGGGCAATGCCTTCGGGACCAACGATCTCGCGCTGCGCGGCGTTGAAGATCCATTCGCCGAAACGGTAACGTTCGGCCGTGGGCCCGCGCAGCCGCGGCGGAAGCGTGTTGGTGCGCCGCAGGACGGCGCCAACCCGGGCGAGCAGTTCGCGCGGATTGAACGGCTTTGAGACATAGTCGTCAGCGCCAACCTCCAGACCGACGATGCGGTCAAGTTCATCCCCGCGGGCGGTCAGCATGATCACTGGAATCCCGGAATTCTCGCGAATCGACCGGCACAGCGAGAGGCCGTCTTCGCCAGGCATCATGATGTCCAGAATCACCAGATCAATGGCCGACGTGCGCATCAGGCGGCGCGCGGCCTGTGCCCCGTCGGCAGCCGAAGCCCGATAGCCGCTTTCGCGCAAATAGCGTACCAGCGGCTCGCGAATATCGCGGGCATCGTCCACGACAAGGATGTGCGGCTGCACGCCGCTTTCGGACACCGGCTTTACTCCCGTTTGTGAATCGGCACTGAGCATCTATCGTCTCCGATCACTGCCCGCCCGCAAGCTTTCATCTGTCTCAAAATATGTCATTCGCGGCCAAACGGCAAAGAGCGGTGAGGATTCCCGGTTGTTCGGGGAAAAATCTGCCACGGTGTTGCGGTTTTCTTGTGGCGTCGGAGGTCACGGTCATCGCGCGTGACTTTCTCCAGCCGGGCGGCCCCCCAATCCAACCGCCCGGCTTTTTTATGTGGCGGGCGCTCGATCCCGATTCCTCAGCTCTGCCGTGATTTGCGCCAGAATGGCAATCGCGATTTCGGCGGGGGAGCGTGCGCCGATGTCAAGGCCGATGGGGCCCCGGATACGCTGGAGTTCCGCTTCACTGAAGCCATTCGCGCCCAGCCGTTCCAGCCGTTTTGCGTGAGTCGTGCGCGATCCCAACGCCCCGATATAGAACGCTTCGCTTCTGAGCGCCGCGGAAAGTCCCGGATCATCCAGCTTCGGATCATGCGTCAGCGCGACAATGGCGCTGCGCGGACCGGGCGGCTTTGCGCCAAGCGCCTCGTCCGGCCAGGCGTGCGAGAGCGCGATTCCCGGAAACCGTTCTTCGGTCGCAAAAGCCGATCGGGGATCAATCACCCGCACGTCATAGCCGGCGAGCGCCGCCATGCGCGCGAGAGGCTGCGCGATATGCACGGCGCCGATGATCGCAAGATCCAGCGGCGGATTGAAAACGGTCAAAAACCAGTTCCGTCCGCCCGATTCGACGGTGCCGCTCTGGTCTTTACGCGCCTGCAGTTTTGCCGCTTGGCCGAGGTCATCAGCCGGGGTTTCCCCCGGGTATCTGAGCACGCTTTCGCCACTGGCAAGATCGGTGGCCAGCACCACTGCGCGATGGCTGTCGCGTGCCTGTTTCAGCTCACGCAGCAGCGCCTGTTGTGGAGCCGCCAGGACGGGCGCGACATGAATTTCGATGGTGCCGCCGCAGGCGAGCCCGACCGCCCAGGCATCCTCATTGGTCACGCCGAATTTCAGATTGCGGGGGCGCCCGTCCCGCAAGGCATTTTGCGCTTCACCGATCACCGCGCCTTCGACGCAGCCGCCGGAAACCGAGCCGCTGAAGGCGCCATCATCACGGATTGCCATCTGGCTGCCCTCAGGCCGCGGTGCGGATCCCCAGGTCCGCGTCACCGTCGCGAATGCCACTTTGCGGGCGCCGTCCAGCCAGCCGGCCGCCGTGGTCAACGGGTCAGAGCTGCTCTTGTCCATGGCTTCACCCGTCACAGGCGCGAACGGCGCGTTGCGCCATGATTTTCACCAGATGCGCCCGGTATTCCGCGGACGCAAACAGGTCGGACGCAAGTTCCGCGGGATCGACTGCACTTCCATCCAGCGCACCGGCGGCGAAGCGGTGAGCGAGCGCAGTTTCCAGTTCGGTTGCCCGATAGACACAGGCGGCAGCACCCGTCACTCCCACGCGAACGGCATGTCCGAAATCCGCGACGAAGACGCCGGGCATGGCATAGCGCGAGGCCGGATTGGGGAATTTGGCGTAGCCGGCGCGGCGGGGCAGGGGAAACGCGACTTCAGTCACGATTTCCCCGGGTTCCAGAGCGGTCGCAAACATTCCGGTAAAGAAATTCTCCGCAGGGATTTTCCGCATGTTTGTCGCGATGGTGGCGTCCAGCGCAAGAACGCCTGCCGGATAATCCGCGGCCGGATCATTGTTTGCGATCGATCCCCCAATGGTGCCGCGATGGCGCACCGCGGGATCGCCAATCATCCCGGCAAGAGCCGCCAGCGCCGGAATCGAAGCCTGTACGTCACCCGAAGCTGCGACGTTCGCATGTTTTGTAGCTGCGCCAATGACGAGCCGTTCACGTTCTCGCCGAATGAACGAAAGCGCGGCGATGCGCGAAATATCGATCAGTTCCGAGGGGCTCGCCAGCCTCTGTTTCATCGCCGGAATCAGCGACTGTCCACCGGCCAGAAAGCGTGCGTCGGACCCGGCGCGGAATAATGCCTCGGCTTCGCCGAGATCGGCAGGTCGAAAATAACGGAATTGCGCCGTGTACATCTCAGATCGCCCGTGAAGCTGCGCCAATGGCCTTGATGATGTTCAGGTAGCCCGTACAGCGGCAGAAGTTGCCTTCCAGTTCCCGCCGAATCGTCTCTTCATCCGGATGCGGATGGCGCTTGAGCATATCCACCGCGGTCATGATCATGCCTGGCGTGCAGAACCCGCACTGCAGCGCATGGTGTTCCTGGAACGCCGCCTGTACGGGATGAAGTTTGCCCTCGCCGGAAAGCCCCTCGACCGTGACGATCTCCTCACCGTCGGCTTGCGCAACAAACATCGTGCAGGATTTCATGGCCCTGCCATTCACATGTACGACGCAGGCGCCGCACTGGCTGGTGTCGCAGCCCACATGCGTGCCGGTGAGATGCAGATGTTCGCGCAGAAAATGCACCAGCAGCGTGCGGTCCTCGACCTCAGCCCGGATGGGCTTTCCGTTCACGGTGAGCGAAATGGCAGCCAAAACTTCCTCCGGACGCGGGTGATCGGGTTTTACAGGACGATGGAAAAAAAGATCAGAAGAATGACGATGATGCCGATCAGTCCGGCGACCCAGACCTGGGGCGCCAGCCCTTCGTCGGCGGGCGCTGACGCCGGCGTGGACTGGCTTGGGGCCGCGGCCGGCGCCGCGTGACGGGTCGCCATCAGGGCGGAAAATTTGGCAAAGAATTCGTCTGCAATGGACTTCGCCGCACCGTCGATCAGCCGCTGCCCGATCTGCGCCAGTTTTCCGCCAACCACCGCCTTTGCGTTGTATTCCAGAAGCGTCTTTCCCTCCGATGTTGACAACCGCACCCCGGATTCGCCGCGGGCAAATCCTGCTGCACTGCCCTGACCCTCGCCGCTCAAAGTCATCGCGTAAGCGTTTCCCGGCGCCGCCGGCATGTCCCTGATCTGAACCTTGCCCTGAAATCGCGCCTTGACGGGCCCGACTTTCAGGGTTGCGCTGGCGCGATATTCACCGGCTGCAATCTGCTCGACACTTTCGCATCCAGGAATGCTGGCAGCGAGTGTTGCGGGATCGTGCAGCGCTGTCCAGACCTCGTCCGGGCTCGCTGGAATGATGTATTTTCCTTTGAATTCCATGACATGCGCAAGATTCAGGACCACGGATACGGCGGCTGGCGGCGATAATGGCGGAAGTTGCGAATCACAGCTTCTCCCGAGATCACAATTATGTTAAATTTTTGACAACCTGCGGCAGGGGCAGAGGGGCAGTGAGCGAAACAACAGCATTCGGTTCCAACGGAACCGTGGAAGCAATCATTCAGATTGCCGGCAAGATCAAGTGGTTCGACAGTGTAAAGGGCTACGGCTTCATCAAGCCGCTGGAAGGGACGTTGGGCGACGTCTTGCTCCACCAGTCCTGCGTCCGGCAATCCGGTTTCAAACTGGCACAGGAAGGCGCGAGCGTGGTGTGCCATGCGGTTCAGCGGTCCAAAGGGTTTCAGGCCGTGAAGGTCCTGGTCCTGGACAACAGCACCGCGACGTCGCCGGGAATTGCCGCACCGGAACACCCGGCGATGCCATATCCGGCCGGTCCGAGCTTTGAAGCGACGGTAAAATGGTTTAATCGTGGCAAGGGTTACGGCTTTGTCTCGCGCGATGCGAATTCACCGGACGTCTTTGTTCACATGGAGACGCTGCGGCGCTCCGGCATCAGGGAACTGATTCCCGGACAACGTGTGAAGGTGCGCGCCGGTGATGGTCCGAAGGGACAACTCGCTGCCGAAATCGCCATTCTCGAACAACCCTGAAGATTCCAACTGCGGCCGTCCCTGGCCGCATGTTTCTTCTCACTTGCATGGTAACCCGGCACCGTTATTCTCGCGGTCATGCGCACTCTGATCACTTTCGTTGCAGCCGTTCTGTTTTCCGCTGGTGCTTGCGCGGCGGAAATTTCCGGCCCTCAGCCCACCTTGCCGACGGCGCCGCTGGTCATTGACACGGCCAGGGGCCCGGCGCAGTTCACGGTGGAAATGGCGACGTCCTGGCCACAGCAGGAAGCCGGTCTGATGTTCCGGAAGTCGCTCGCACCCAATGCCGGCATGCTGTTTGACTTCGGCAAGGAGACGGAGACCGCGTTCTGGATGAAGAACACGCTGATCCCGCTGGACATGCTGTTCATCAAGGCAAATGGCACGGTGGCGCGCGTCGCGGCCAACGCAAAACCGCTGTCGGAAGAAAGCATCCCGTCTTACGAACCGGTGCGGGCGGTGCTTGAGATTGCGGGCGGACGGGCAGCGCAACTGGGCATCAAAGCTGGCGACAAGGTCCGCGCCGCCGTCTTCGGCAATATGAAATAACCTCCTTACGCACAGATGGGGGCCGCCGAGTCGAAGGCGTTGCTCCATCTTGAACCATGGTCACCCACCGTGTATCCCGAATTCGGCGCCGGGGCGTGGCGCAGCCTGGTAGCGCATCTGCTTTGGGAGCAGAGGGTCGCGTGTTCGAATCACGCCGCCCCGACCACGCCGGCTTTGAGTGGGCAAACGGACCCGGCACAGGCTGCTACTCTGGCAAGCGGCCGGATTCGATCAGGCTGAGGGCGCGCCGGGCAAAGAGGTCGTAATCGTCAGCCCAGCGCAGCATGGCTTCCCGAAGACGCAGATCCATCACGTTCGATGCGATCCCGCGCAGTTCTTCGCACCGAAAATCGCTCGGCGAGCGCGGCCGCCGCAACCACAATGGCCTCCGAAATGTAATGAAGGTGAGCACTTTAACGCGCTTGACCGAATAAAAAAGCGCGATCGGAGTTTTCAGGTCAATTCGGGAACGCCATCGGCCTGGAGATTACGTCAGAACATTTTCAGAACAGCCATTCCGCGCGTTGGAAAGAACAAAATGAGAGCGTGAATTGGTTCCGGTCCGATGCGCAATTTGAACCGGAAAGGGACGATTTCCACCGGGTTGCGTTCCCGGCCGATTGGGGTAGAGAGCGTCCCAAGGACGCGAGAGCATTGCGGGAGCCTGGATGGCGATTTTGACCGACGTTCTGCTTTGGCTACACCTCCTCGGGGTGGCAATGGGCGTCGGGGGCGGAATTGCCATGTCCCGCGTCGCGCCAAAGGTCATTGCCGCTCCGGCCGGCGAACGGGCCCAGCTTTGGCCATTGGAAAAGTTTCTGGCGCGCGTCATTGCGGCCGGGCTCGGCATTCTTCTGATCACGGGGCCATTGATGCTCTGGCTGAAATTCGGCGGCGGCGCGGGCCTTGGCTGGTCCTTTTGGGCAAAGATGGCGTTCGTGGCTGCAACGACCCTTGGCGTTGGGCTGGGTCAGTGGGCGGGTGCGCGCCTTGAGAGAGGTAACGAGAACGCCGCGAAATTGATGTCGCTCAGTGGTCCGCTAACAGGGATTTCGGCAGTGCTGGCCATGCTGTTCGCGGTGATTACCTTCAACTGACGTGATGAAAAACCGGCTTTGCGGGTCGGGCTCTCTTCATCAATTTCCGAACCTTCAGCCGCGGCCGTGACCGCGTTCCCTGGCTGGCGGCTCGCATTCGGGGTTCAGGATCGCTAATTTGTGTGGGGGGCAAACGCGGGACCTCAATCATGGTACCGATGGTATGTCATTTGAACGCGTAACCCCGGAGCAGCGGCGGGAACAATACCTGCGATTGGCCGAAAAGGCGCGGGAACGCGCCCTGGAATCACCAGCCACGCAGAATGTATTCCTGCGGATCGCAGAATCCTGGGAAATCATGGCGCGCTCGGCGGTCGAGATTGACGAATTCCATTCCGGCGCGGACTACTCGACAACCTTCCGGCGCACCCGGAGCTGGCTGCGGCAAAATGCCGGCCGGTGCTGTTGCGACAACTGTCTCGGGTTCCTTATAAGCGCCCATGATTCGAGTGTCCGGCACGCCGTGCGGCGGCTGGCAAGAGAGGAAGGCTATTACCGCTACAGCGCCGTTTGCGACTATTGCGGAGACGAACGCACGGTGACCCGGGCATCTGACATGGCTCTTTAATGGAAACAGAAATGCTTGCGCGAATCTATCAGCCGGCGAAATCGGCGATGCAGTCGGGAAAAGCCCGGACGAAAAAGTGGCTGCTCGAATTTGAACCCGAGCAGGCGCGCGAAATCGAGCCGTTGATGGGATGGACCTCATCCGCCGACATGCGACAGCAGATCGTGCTTGATTTCGATACCAGCGGAGAGGCGGTGAGTTACGCCAAGGCGCACAATATTCCGTATCAGCTTTTTGAGACTCATACACCAGCACCGAGGGTGAAGTCGTACTCGGACAACTTCCGCTTCGACCGCAAGATTCCCTGGTCGCACTGAACCGCCCTTGGAGCGCCGGTTGATTTCCGTATATCGTGCCCGCGCTGGCGTCTCGCCCAGTTTCGTCAAAGGAAAGATTATGAGCAGCAAGTGGAAGAGGGCGGCGCTCGCGGCGGCCTCGCTGGTCGCGCTGTCGGCAACCATGGTTGCGGCGGCGCCCGCGCGCAATGATTCGGAAGCCGAGGGTGGAAGCCCGCCAAAATACCGTTATGACCCGGCCTGGCCGAAGGAGCTGCCGAACAAATGGACCATGGAAGGCGTCACCGGGCTGTTCGTCGACCAGGACGATCACGTCTGGGTGCTGAACCGCCCGCGCGACATGACGCCCCGCGAGGCGCTTGCCGAAGATAATCCGCCCACGGCGGAATGCTGTGTGCACTCGCCCGCGGTTTATGAATTCGATGTCGATGGCAATCTGCTGCGCGCCTGGGGCAAGCCGAACGAAGTGCCGGGCTGGCCTGCCTCCGAGCACACGATTTTCGTCGATCGCGACCACGATGTCTGGATCGGCGGATCGCAGCCGGGTGATTCGCTGCTGAAATTCACCGAGGACGGCAAATTCATTTCCGACTGGGGTCACCGCGGACCAAAAATGAAGTTCGGTCAGCAGAAACAGAACAACCAGGAAACCGATCTGCTGCTGGGCGGCGTGGCGGCGGCGGCGCTCGATGAACCGGCGCGCGAAATCTATATCGCCGACGGATATCTGAACAAACGCGTCATGGTCTATGACCTCGACACCGGAAAGTTCAAGCGCGGTTGGGGCGCCTATGGCAAGCCGCTCTCCGAGATCAGCAACGACCCGCCGCCGGTGCATGACCCCAATGGCCCGCCGGCAAAGGACTTCCGCGAGCCCGTCCATTGCGTGAGATTGTCCAGGGACGGACTTGTCTATGTCTGCGATCGCGGCGGCGACCGTGTGCAGGTGTTCACGAAACAGGGCAAATTCGTCCAGGAATTCTTCGTCGCGAACAACACGATGAAGAATGGCTCGGTCGGATCGCTCGATTTCTCGCCCGATCCGCAGCAGAAATATGTCTATATCGCCGACATCATGAACAACGTGGTGTGGCAGGTGGAGCGCAAGACCGGAAAAACGGTCGGCAAGATCGGCCATTCCGGCCATCAGGGCGGATTCTTCACCTACCTGCATGTCGCCTGGATGGATTCAAAGGGCAATCTCTACACCGGCGAAGTGGACGCCGGAAAACGCGTCCAGAAATTCGTCCCCGTGCAATAGCGGGCGAGCGCGCACCACCTCCTGCCTCTTCCGTGCCGGCGCCGGCCTGCGTGGCGCTTTGGCGCGCCACAGGCGGGTGGGGAAGCACGCTTTTTGCGGTTTGCAAAGTACGGGTCGGGGTATGCCGCCGGAGCACCTGCCAATCGTCTGGTGAGCTGCATTCGATTTCCGTATTCTGGGTTTCAACGGCCCCGTAGCTCAGCCAGGATAGAGCAACAGCCTTCTAAGCTGTGGGTCACAGGTTCGAATCCTGT
>JANWHR010000186.1 GCA_025450355.1 Micropepsaceae bacterium | reverse complement strand
TGCCATCCGGGAAATCCGGCAACTCAAGTTTTTCCGCCGATTGCGAAGACAGGCGCGCGGCTGATTCCACACTGTTGTCACGCCGTTCGGTTCGCGCAACCCAGACGATATCATACTGCGGCCGGATCTTTCGTTCCTGTGGGCCGAGAACAAAGGAGGGCGGTGGCGTCATTTCGGCGGGTCGAATGGCCGGGAACGCTCGTTCAATCTGCTGCTGCGCAACGGTGTCGCGCGCCAGCATCACCACGTCGGAATGCGCCGATATCGCGCCCGCGAGATTCGGCGGCGGCGTCCATTCGATGCCGATGCGCTCGGGCAAAATGACGATTCGGTTCGGAAGCGAAGCGATGATGCGGGCGTAATGCTGCGCGACAACAGGATTGGCTGTCAGCGCGCCCGAAAAAAAAACGACGCCGTTGCCAATCCGCTGCCTGAGAGCGTTACGTTCGATCTCGTCCGCGCCTGACAAAAAAACAGGTCCTGCACCGGCTTCGGACAGAAGCTTGAGCGTGCCCAGCCAGTTTGCATGCCGTCCGCAATTCTGTCCCTCTGGCGCCCCGATCAGCACTGCCGGCCGGTCCTGGCCACGAACGCGTGCAAAACTCTCGCGCAACAGGCTCGCACAACGCGTTACCGGATGACTGTCGGACATGGCTGATGACTATGTCTCACGGCGCGATGCCGCAAGGTCAAAGTTGTGACGGTCCAATGGCATGACATCATCGGCTTGAGGAATGACGCGCCGATGGTTATTTAGTCGAAGGGGCTTGCATCGGGTCAAAAGGTAACTGTTGCACATGGAAGCCCTGTTTATCGGTCAGACCTATATCGACGTCACCTTTCTGGCCGACCGAATCCCCACTGGCGACGACAAGGATGTGGCGCGGGACTACGCCGTGTCCTTCGGCGGCAATGCGGTTACCGCCGCGTTTTGCTGCGCCCGGCTGGGTATCGCGCCCGATCTCCTGACGTCCGTTGCCGACGACTGGCTGGGGCGCATGTTTCTCGATATGGCGGCCCGCTATCAGGTCTGCATCCATCCCAGGAAGGTCCGCCGCTCATCGTTGTCGTTCGTCATGCCGAAGGGCGGAAAGCGCGCCATTGTCCGTTGCCGCGATGATGAGTATCTGCACCCGTTTCCGCCGCTGAACCTGCGGGGCTGCCGCGCGCTCCACCTCGACGGCCACCAGGCAGACGCCGCGCTGCATTACGCGCGCGAATGCCGAAAGCTTGGGATTCTGACGTCGCTCGATGGCGGTGGTGTGCGCGTGAATACGATGGAGTTGCTCGAATTCATCGACATTGCCGTGGTGTCGGAACGTTTCTGTGAACAGATGCGTCTGTCGCCTTTGGCCGCGCTGGATCTTTTGAAAGAAAAGGGCTGTGGCATCGGTGGCGTTACCATGGGTGAACGCGGAATGCTCTGGTACGACGAAAGCGGGAGAGTGGCCACCATGCCCGCGCTTTACGTCGCTCCGGAGCAGATTATCGATACCAATGGCGCAGGAGACGTATTCCATGGCGCCTATGTTTACTCGTATCTCACAAAGCCCGGCGCGTCGTGGGAGACGCACTTCCGCTTTGCGCGTGCAGCATCGGCCTATGCAATCCGGTTTCTGGGCAATGAGGCGCGCCTGCCCCGGCCCGAAGACGTGCTGGAAACCGACGGGCGTTCTGGCGTGGCCGCTGCGGTCTGACTATTCGCCCGGTACGATCTGGACCTGCATTGCGCCGGCGCGTGCGCGAAGCCGGCCCAGGTCAGCCGCGATCAGCAGATAAAATGTCGGCACGACGAAAAGCGTGAACAGCGTGCCGACCGAAATGCCGCTGAAGATCACCAGCCCCATCGCAAAACGGGCGACCGCGCCCGCCCCGGTCGAGAGCAACAGCGGTACGACGCCCAGCACCATGGCCGCCGTCGTCATCAGAATCGGGCGCAGGCGGATGCCTGCGGCAATCTCGACCGCATCCCGCTTCGTGTGGCCTTCGCGCTGCAAACGGTTGGCGACGTCGACGATCAGGATTCCGTGTTTGCTGATCAGGCCCATCAGGGTGACGATTCCAACCAGCGTATAGATATTCAGCGTCGCGCCACCAAACTGCATGATGTCCGGATAGAACACGTGAAGGCCGCTGACGAAATGCACGGCGGCCATTGCGCCGGCGATCGACATCGGTACGGCGATCAGAATGATCAGTGGCGCGCGGAAGCTTTCAAACAAAGCGGCCAACGCGAGAAAAATGATGATGGCCGCAAATCCCAGCAGCTGCAGAAAACCGCTGGTTTCCTGAACGGTTTGCCGCGACGTGCCGGCGTAATCGATGATGTAACCCTGCGGCAGCGTGCGCGCGGCAATCTGCTGCAGAAGCTGCAGAGTGGAGCTCTGGGTCATGCCGAGACCCACCATCGCGTTGATCGTGGCGGACTTCAGCTGTTGGAAATGATTCAGCGACTCCGGGGTCGTGCTGCTGCTGATGTGCGCGATGGTTGAAAGCGGCACCAGGCCTCCATTCGGCGCGCGAATGTAGTAGTCAAGCAACTGCGACGGATTCAGCCGGAACGGCTGATCCGCCTGGGCCATCACGCGGTAGGAACGGCCCTCCATGCTGAAATAGTTGACATAGCCACCACCCAGCATCGCCGAAAGAGCATTCCCGATATCGCTCATCGACAGGCCCATCAGCGCCGTTTTGTCGCGATCGATGTCCACCGATACCTGAGGCCGGTCGAGCTTCAGATCGGTGTCCAGAAAGAACGGGAACCGCCCGGTCTTGCGCGCTTCGGCCATGAAGCCCTGAACAACCGTGTTCAGCCGGTCGAAGGATTCGGTCGTGCTGATGACGAACTGAACGGGCGCGCCGAAATTCGACGGCAGGGGCGGCGGCTGCGTCACGAGGAAATTGTTGAATACCGGAAACCTCGTCACTTCTCCCTGAACCGTATTCTGCACCTGAACCGCATTTTGCGGCCGTGAATCCCATGGCTTCAGGGCAAAAAACTTGAACAGTCGGGCAGGCGAATCCAGCTGAAAGATGAAGTCTATATTCGGATTGGCCCGCAGGCGGTCATAAACCGCGGATGAGAACTGGCCATATTGCGTTACGGATGCCGTAGGAGAGGGTGGCCCGAAAGCAAAAATGAAGCCCTGATCTTCCTGCGGCGCGAGTTCCTGTTGCGTCGTCATCCACAACGCCGTCGTGCCGCCGACGACGACCAGCGCAAAAACCAGCGTCACCGGTACGTAATCCAGTACGGAATGCAGCCGCCGCGAATAAAATCCGTGCAGCCGGTCGAACCGCCGGTCGATGAATTGCGCGATTTTCGCATCGAGGCCGGCCGAGGCCGAGTCGTGCCGCTTCAGAAGCCGCGCACTCAGCATGGGCGACAGGGTGAGCGCAATGATCGTGGAGATCATGATCGTTCCGACCAGGGTGAAGGCGAATTCGATGAACAGCGCGCCGGTCAGCCCGCCCTGAAACGCGATCGGGACATAGACGGCAACCAGCACGATCAGCATCGCGACGATCGGTCCGGCCAGTTCCCGCGCGCCCTGGATCGCCGCGTCGTAGGGGAGCGACCCCTCGTTGATATGCCGGTGAATATTCTCCACGACGATAATCGCGTCATCGACCACAAGGCCGATGGCCAGAACCATCGCGAGCAGCGAAAGCAGATTGATGGAAAAGCCGAGCGCCAGCATGATGAAGAACGCGCCGACCAGCGACAATGGGATCGCAATGATGGGGATCACCACCGAACGGATTGACCCCAGAAACAGGAACACCACCAGCATTACGATCAACAGCGTTTGGACAATCGTGCCCTCAACATCGGTGATCGCCGCTGAAACAAACTCCGACGCGTCGTAAAGGATGGCCCCTTCCAATCCCTTTGGCAGTTGCGAATGGATTTGTGGAAAGACCTGTCGCACCCGCTGCAGAACTTCAAGCAGGTTGGCGTCCGGCGCGATGTCGATCGACATCGCGATGGAGTTCTGTCCGTTATAGGTGACATTGCTGTTGTAATCCTCGGAGCCCAGAATCACCGTGGCCACGTCAGACAGGCGCACGACGGCCCCGTTCGCCTGCTTGACAACGAGATTCCGGAAATCATCGAGAGAATGCAGGTCGGTGGATGCCGTGAGGTTCACCTGCACCATCTGGCCTTTGGTATTGCCAAGGCCGGAGATGTAGTCATTCGCCGCGAGCGCCTGATCGATGTCTGCAGCGGTCAGACCATAGGCGGCCAGCTTCGCGGGATCCAGCCAGGCGCGGAGCGCGAAATTGCGCGCGCCGAACAGATTGACGGTCTGCACGCCGGGAACCGCCTGGAGCTTTGGTTGCACCACGCGCAGCAGATAATCCGTGATCTGGTTTTCCTTCAGCACCGATGAGCGGAACCCCAGATACATGGCCGACACCGCCTGCCCGACCTGAACCTGAAGCGCAGGTTGCTGCGACTGTGGCGGCAACCGGTTCAGGACGGAGCTGATCTTGCTCGTGATTTCCGTGACCGCGCGGTTGTAATCGTAATTCAGCCGCAGATTGACCGTGATTGTGGACAGGCTGTTGGTGCTGGAAGAGGTGATGTAATCGATGCCATTCGCCTGGGCGATGGCATTCTCCAGAGGTTGCGTGATGAATCCGGCGACCACATCGGGATCCGCGCCGTAATAGGCGGTCGTGATGGTGACGACGGCGTTTTCGGTGCGCGGATACTGGCGCACCGGAATGGACAGACCTGCGCGTATCCCGAGAACCAGGATCACGAGGCTGACAACGGTGGCGAGCACCGGCTTGCGGATGAAGATGTCGGTGAAATTCATCGTGTCTCAGCGCTCGACAGGATGGGGATTGGGGTCGTCCGTGGGCTGGATCGTATTGTTGATGACAACCGGACTGTCGTTCAATAATTTCATCTGCCCGGCGCTGACGACAACATCCCCCTCCTTCAGCCCGCTCAGAACCGCAATCTGATCGCCACGCGTTTCACCGGTGGTTACGACAATCTGCTTCGCAGACAGGGTTTGTTTGCCGTCTTTCCCGGTGCCGTTCTGAACCACGAAAACCATGTTCCCATAAGGGTTGAAGGTGATCGCGGTCTGCGGCAAGGTGATGTAACGCTGGGGCGCCGTTGCGGTCGCAATCTGCGCTGTCGCATACATGCCGGGCAGCAGCTTGCGTTGCGCGTTCGACAAAGTTGCGCGGATCGCCACGTTGCGGGTCGCGGCATCGACCTTCGGGTCGATGGTCGTGATCTTGCCGGCGAACGTCATTCCCGGATAGGCGTCCACGGATATCGAAACGGTCTGTCCGACTTTCGCCTGATCCAGTTGCTGCTGCGGCAGAAAGAAATCAAAGAAAATGGGATCGAGCGCCTGGAGTGTCACGACGGCAGTGCCCGGCGCAAGATATTGTCCCGCGTTGATGGTGCGAACGCCAAGATGACCTGCGAACGGCGCCCGCAGCGTATATTTGTCCAAAATCGCCTGTTGCTCTGCGACTTGCGCCTGCGATGATGCCAGCGTCGCGGACGTCGTATCGAATTGCGCCCGGCTGATGAGTTGGCGATCATACTGTGCCTTGTCGCGGTTGTAATTCGCCTGCGCCAGATCCTGGGCCGCCTGCAGCGTATGCAGCTTCGCCGCGATATCGCCGTCACGGAGATGCAGGATTTGCGTGCCTGCCTCAACATCGCCGCCGGAGTCGAAATTCACCTCATCGACAATCCCCGGCACCTCCACCGACAAATCGGCGCCGCGTACCGGCTTCAGCGATCCAACAACCCGGATTTGCGGAAACCAGTTTTCATAATGTGCGGCGATCGTCGCGACCGTGGCCGGTGGTTGTTGCGGAAAGCCCTTTTTCATGAACGCGAAAATCGGGAAGGCGAAAATCGCGGCGAAGATCAGGATCGAGGTCAGGCCGACAACGGGAATCCACAGCCAGAGGCGCCGGCGGCGAACGGGTTGGACTGCAATCAGTGGGCGTTCAGGTTTGTTCATTGGTTGCTGGCAATTCCGCGGGGATCCTTGATTTCGGGCGCGTCTTCGCGATTCCACCAGCCGCCGCCCAGGGCCTGGAACAGCGCCACGGTATCCGCAAAGCGGTTGGACTGTGCGATCACCAGCGAAATCCGCGCCTGTTCGTAGGTGCGCTGCGCATCCAGCAGCGAAAGATATGCGATCGCACCAGCCTGGAACTGCTCCTGAATGATTTCCAGACTCTGTTCTGCCGTTTGCTCTGCGAACAACTGCGTCTTCAGCGTCTCCGCATCGAGAATCAGCGCGGAAAGCGAATTGGCAACATTGGCGAAAGCATTGAGCACGGTGCTTTTGTACTGTGCCGCGGCGCGGTCATACGCATCATAAGCCGCGCGCTCCTGTGCGCGCAGCGTGCCGCCGCGAAAGATCGGGGCGGTAAGGCTGGCGGCCAGGTTCCAGGAGGCATTCCCAAGAAAAAAATCGCTGAGGGTCTCGGCGGTGTTGGTGGCGTTTGCCGAAACGTTGAATTGGGGGAACATGTTCGCGTCTGCGACACCGATCTGCGCGCTGGCTACATGCATCAGCGCCTCGGAAGCCCGGATATCCGGCCGCTGCTCGACGAGTTTGGATGCGACCGAGAGCGGCAAATTGGTTGGCAGTTGCAAGTCCGCGAGCTGAATGTCGGGAATTTGATCTTGC
>JANWHR010000185.1 GCA_025450355.1 Micropepsaceae bacterium | reverse complement strand
CAGGGTGTAGCGGAGAATATCCGCCATCCCGGCGACCACGGAGTTTGCATCGACAAGCTGCTGCGCGACCGGGCGGCGGCGGGAAAAGGCAAGCAGGCGTGAGGTCAGCCCGGCGGCCCGATCGGCACCCTGATCGATGCGCTCCACGAGGCGCACAAGTTCCGGGTCGCCGGCAATGCGCCGCCGCAGTACCTGGGCACCGCCGCTGATCACCGCCAGCATATTGTTGAAGTCATGCGCAATGCCGCCTGCGAGCTGTCCCAGCGTCTCCATTTTCTGGGCCTGGGCCAGCATGGTCCGGGTTTCATCGAGATCCTTGCGCGCGCGTTCGCGTTCCAGCCAGGCGATCCAGATCAGCGCCGCGCCGGCCACAATGATGATCAGTGTCAGCCCAAGTTCGGTTTCTGCCGCGCCTCTCAGGACCTGCTGGGTGCGGGCGAGATCGGTCAGGCGCCTTTGCAACAGCGTGTTCTCACTGTCGATGATCTGATCAATCAGCGCCGTGACGGCGCGCGTGGTGTCGAGGCCGAGATTGGATTCCACCAGACGGCGGGCGGGCTCGAGGCCCTCGTGTTCGCGGACATCCAGCGTCTGTTTCAGGATGGCGATGCGCCGGTTGATTTCCGTCTGCAGCAAGGGCATGCGCGGCTTCTGTTCGGAATTCGCCGCTGTGAGCCCTCTCAGCCGCGTGAACAATTGCGGCGCTTCCGTCACGCCGCTGCGGTAAGTGCCAAGGTAAACCGGGTTTCCCGTGATGATGTAGCCGCGCTGCCCGCGTTCGGCGGCGTTCAGGGCGCGCTCGATGCCGCGTGCGGTCTGAATCACGTCATAGGCATGAACGACAAGCTGCCGCTCCTGCGCGACGTCGGGCGCAACGGTGACGCTTTCATAGATGTTGAGACCAACCAGTCCCAGGCAGCCTATGACGACAAGGACGATGCCGGCCCAGAGTGCTTTCGGGGTCACGCCGTGGCTCACGCGTTTTCGTAGTTGAATCTAGTGCAACGCGCAGCGGCCTCAAGACGGAACCCAATCCGTCAAATTTTTGTGCGGTCTTACGCCTGCCGGGGATTGGCCCTTCGGTTTGGCGCCGGGCGCACACTTCAGAAGATTGTGATCGACCTGTAGATTAGAGTTCACGGAGACGCGGCGGATTCTTTTGTCGCGCGCCCGCGCGGCGGATGGATTCCCGCCTTCGCGGGAATGACAGATTGGGGGTTGCTCCGCGTCTCGGCGTCTCCGCGTGAGGTAATTTGTTTTACTCACCAACCGCTCGCCGCGGCGCGGTTATTTACCAGGCTTTGGTGATGATGAAGGTGACGAAACGCTGGTCGGCGCTGAGCGCGTTGTAGAAGGCGTGCGGGGTGTTGCTGCTGGTCGCGACGGCGTACTGAAATTCCGGCTTGCGATCCAGAAGGTCATTGACCGTCAGTGTCAGGTTGATGTTCTGCAACCAGGTATTGGCCGGACGGTCGCCCGTGTTGTACCCGAGCGAAAGATCGAAAGTGTACATTGAGGGAATTTCATTGGTGAGCATTGCCACCTGCGTGTTGTACATCGCGAATTGCGGATTACCGCTGGCGTTGCACGGCGTATTGCCCTGCAGGAAGCAGAGCGGCGCGACGGAGGTGCCGTTGGCGGCCGGGTTGCTGGTGTTATTGGGACCGAAATTTGGAATGTAATTCATGAACAGCGTGGCGGAGAAGGCGCCGTCCGGCCCGCCGGCCCAGCCGAGGCGGGCGCGGTATCTCAACCGTCCGCCACTGTCGCGGGTGCCGTTGATCACCGAACTGTAGAAGCTGACCGGCGCTTCGCCCGGAACGGTCACGCTTTTGTTGTCGATGACGTAGTTGCCGACGATGCCGGTGTTCCAGGCGCCGAAATCGCCCGCGTCATAATCATAGCTGGCGCTGAAATCGACGCCGTTGGTGGATTGCCAGCCGATGTTCCGCGTCGCGCCGTCCGCGATGAAGGCGATATTGGTCGCCACCTGCTGGCCCGGCAGTTGCGAGCGCACATTGGCGAGCAGCGCGGTGACCTCGGTCTGGAAATTGGGATTGTTGACGGCCGTGATGTAGCAGGCATTGAACAGCGGATCGTCGAGGCGGCTTGTCAGCACGTCGCAGATCTGAAGCTTGTCCCGTATCCGGACGAAGTAGTAGGTCGCCTGGATGTCGAGGCCGCGCAGGAACGAATCGCCGGGCGCGAAATCGAACCCGGCGCTGACATTCTGTGCCTTTTCCGGCCCAAGCACGAAATTCGACCCGCGGTATGGCGTGGCAAGTCCGGCGCCGTTGCGGACGATAATGCCGCCCAGGAATTGCTGTCCGCCCGTGCAATTCGGATCGATCAGTGCCGCGGTCGATCCCGGCACGGCGGCAGCACCGGTTTGGAGGCACGTGGCGTAGTTGTTGCTTCCCGCGCCGGACGGCTGATTCAGCCCCTGGATGGTGGCGCCCGAAATGGCGCCCGCTTCCTGGAATGAAGGCGCACGGAACGACGTACCCCAGGCACCCGTCAGCTTCAGGCCGTCCAGGGTGAGCCAGTCCACCGAGACCTTCGGATTGGTTGTGCCGCCGAAGTCGCTGTAGTGATCGTAGCGGACCGAGCCTTCAGCCTCGAGCCGTTCGACAAAAGGCAATTTGTTGGCATCACCGATGATCGGGACATTGAGCTGTGCGAATCCCGCCCAGACGGTGCGATGGCGATATTCGGTGGCGTCCGAAATTTGCGCCGTGCCGGGGTTGTTGTAGTTCTCGTTATCCTCATCGAAATAGGCGTAATGGTCGTACACGCCGCCGACGGCTGCTTTGAGGTCGCCGCCGGGAAGCGTCAAGATCGTGCCGTCCGCGGTGCCGCCATATTCATGGATCAGCATTTCCTCGCGGTAATTGCGGAAGCCGTTAATGAAGCCGATTGTCGTCGGGCTGTTGCAGGTGAACTGCGCCGGGTCGCAGAACAGATTCAGATAGGGAACATTGGCCGGTTTGGTGTAACTCGAAAGCACGTGCCCGGCGGGAATCGTCCAGCCAAGCGCGGCGCTGACCTGTCCCGGATTGACCAGACCGCTCTGAATCGCCGATTCCTTGTCGTCGGTGACGACGCCATAGACCTTTCCCGTCCAGTTGAACGGCAGATCGATGTTGAATCCGCCATCGAATCGCTGTGCGAGTTCACCGCCGCCGACGTGTACCGGCGATTCGAGGCCGAAATCGTAGCTGACCCGGAGATTGGTGGGCGCGCCGGCCGGATAGAAGGGATTGATGGTTGGTACGGCGACGCCAACCAGCGCATTGTTCTGCGCGGGCGCCGGCGAATTGGGCCCCGTCGCGTTCAGGATGCTGAAGCGGCGATTGGAATAAAATCCGTCGGCGAAAAACTGCACATCGGGAACGACATTCTGATCGAATGTTGCGACGGCGGAGCTGCGCGACTGATCCGGCTGTTCCCAGCCATTGCTGAACGGATTGATCTGGTTTTGCGCCGCAGGCACCGTTCCCGTATTGGCAACGATCTGTGCCCAGGTGAGGCCGGTGCCATTTTGCCCCTTGGGAATCGCATAGCAGTTGCCGCAGGAAAAGCCGGATGAGGCCGAAAATGTGCCTGGCGTGCCTTCGATATCCGGTCCGCTTTTGATCGTGTAACTGGCGGTGTTCGGGTTGTTGGCGGGCAGCGCCGGCGCGCCCGTCGAAATCGTGCCCGGGCGCGAGTTCGCAAGCGAAGTGCGGTTGTCCAGCCCCCATGGCGTGAAGTTAATGGGGTAGTAGGACCGCGCCGTTCCCGCGGTGTGCTGCTGCATGTAATATTCGTAGGTGACGGTGATATCGCCGCTGCTCCACTTCGTCCCGTACAGCGCGCTGCCGCGGTAGTAGTCGTGGCCGTATCCCGGCGAAAAGCCGAAGCTGCCTTCGGTGATTGCGCCTTCATAGCCGCGGCGCAAAATCAGGTTGATCACGCCGGCGATTGCGTCCGATCCGTAAGTCGCCGATGCGCCGTCCGCCAGCACATCCACGCGGTCAAGCGCAAGCGCGGGAATGATCGAGGGATCGATGATACATCCGCCGTCGCCCTGCGGCGGAAAGCGGTAGCCGTCCACCAGCATCAGCGTGCGTGCGCCTTTGGTGGAAAGTCCGCGGAGATTCACATTCTGTCCGCGTTCGATCTGGCTGCCCGCATCGGTCGAGCTTACAAAAGACGCGACCTGCGCCGAGGGAACAGTCTTGAACAGATCGGCGGTGGTCAATGCGCCGGTCTGCTTGAAATCCTGGGTTCCGAGACTGGTCACCGGAACGCCAACCGCGGCCGCGCCGTGAATCAGTGATCCGGTGACGAGGACCTGTTCCGGTGCGGCCTCGGGTGCGGTCTGGGCGGTTTGCGGCGGCGGAGCCTGTTGCGCCGATGCGGGCAGAGCGGCGGCGGTCGCGGCGAGCGATGCCGAACCAAGAAAGGTGCTGAAGCGGACAGCGCGCGTTCCACGCGCGGCAAGGCGAAGCGGCATGATTTCCTCCCGTCATCCGCGAAACACCGTCATCCCCTTTGGCGTTTTGCGGGAAAAGCATTCAAAGACCGTTTCGTCTCCATGTCACAAGTTCCGGCGCCCCGCAATCCGGATTCAATCTGCTTGACCAGCATATAGGAATAGTCCTATAACTAGACTGTAAACAAAAGAGGAGCCGAATGACACAGGCGATTGTGGGCGCCGAAGGTGAGCGGCTGATCCGGGCGAAGGCGCGACGGGACGTGCTGTGGAATGCATGCCTGAACTGGAAGGAAGACGACCGCATCGACCATCTGGTTGCCTATTGCACGCAACTCTGCGGAGGCGATGTGAAGGCGGGGGGAAATCTGGCGGCGGAGGCGATCTGGTCGTGAGCGTGGCGCAAGTTGAGCGTGAAGGTGAACGGGCGAGTCTGGTGGGGGAAATTCGCCGGGTTGCGGAAGCCTGCGGCGGATCTCCGCCAGGAGCCAGGAAATTTGAACGGATCACCGGATTGCCGCGCTCGGCCTGGCTTGGCCGGTTCTGGTCGCGCTGGAGCGACGCGTTGCGGGAGGCGGGATTTGTACCAAACCTGCGGAACAGGCGGCTCGAAGAAGAAACGATGCTGGAGCAGTTTGCGGAAGTGGCGCGGAGCATTGGCCGCATACCGGTGTTTTCGGATCTGGATTTGTACCGGCGGAGCGGCGGCAAGGTTGCGCTCCGGGGCGCCTACATCAGGCATTTCGGAGGCAAGGCACAACTTCTGGACCGGCTGAAGGGTTGGGCTGAGGAAAATCCGGACCGTGCGGACATTGCGGCGATGCTCCGGGAAGAGGTCCGGACGGACAACGAACCAGCCTCAAATGCGCGGCCGGGCGATTCGGGGGCGGTCTATCTGCTGCGGTGCGGAAGCCGGTTCAAGATCGGATGCAGTGTGGCGATAAAGAAACGTGTACGGGCTATCCAGAATACTCTCCCGGAACCCGCCGCGCTGGTGCATGCGATCAAAACCGATGACCCGCTCGGGATCGAGCGATATTGGCATCGGCGGTTTGCCGACAAGCGGCTCCATGGCGAATGGTTCAGACTGGATGCGGCCGATGTGGCAGCGTTCCGGACCTGGCGGAGGATGTAGCGAGACCGGGAAGCGAGGAGAAGGCGGGCTGGAAGCCCGCGGTCCAAAGGCGGGCGAGACGCCCGCGGTCCAAAGGCGGGCGAGACGCCCGCGGTACGAGGGAAAAGGAAGTCCCCGCTACGAGTGTATTCTCTCGCCCTCGCTTCTACTTCTTTGTG
>JANWHR010000184.1 GCA_025450355.1 Micropepsaceae bacterium | reverse complement strand
GCGGCCGACGCCGAAATACGCCGCCTCCGGATGCGAGAAATAAAGTCCGCTGACCGACGACGCCGGCCACATCGCGAAGCTCTCCGTAAGCTTGATGCCGGCGCGCGCCTCGGCATCCAGAATCCGGAACAGTGTCGCCTTTTCCGTATGGTCGGGTTGCGCCGGATAGCCCGGCGCGGGCCTGATGCCGCGATAGGCCTCGCCAATCAGTTCATCGTTGGAAAGACTTTCATCCGGTGCATAGCCCCACAGTTCGCGGCGCACGCGGCGGTGCAGATCTTCGGCGAAGGCTTCCGCCAGCCGGTCGGCCAGCGCGCTGAGCAGAATGGCATCGTAATCGTTCTTGTCCGCGCGAAAGCGCGTGGCGATTTCGTCCTCGCCAGTCCCGGCCGTGAGTGCAAATGCGCCCACATAATCGGCAATTCCCGTACCCGACGGCGCCACGAAATCGGCGAGTGCGAGGTTGGGCGTGGTGCGTTCCCGCGCCACCTGCTGCCGAAGCGTGTGCAGTACGGCAAGCCGTTCTGTGCGGCTATCGTTGGTGTAGAGCACGATATCGTCGCCTTCGGATTCGGCGGGCCAAAATCCGGCCACGGCGCGGGCCGTCAGCCAACGCGCGCCCGCGATGCGGCTCAGCATCGCCTGCGCATCGGCGAACAGCGCGCGGGCCGCGGCGCCCGATTTCGGATCGTCGAGCAGTTGGGGATAACGTCCCTTCATCTCCCAGGCATGGAAGAACGGTGACCAGTCGATCAACGGGATCAGTTCGGAAATTTCGCAGGCGATTTCGCACACGCCAGGGAAATTCGGCACGGCGGGAATGTATTGAGACCAATCCGGTGTAAAGCGATTGGCACGAGCCTGCGCGAGCGTCAGCCGGCGCTGCGGTCCCCGCTGCGCATCGTGCGAGGCGATGATACGGGCGTATTCGGCGCGCACATCCCCGATATAGGAGGCGCGCGAGTCCTTTGAAATCAGACGGGCGACCACGCCCACGGCTCGCGACGCATCATTCACATACACCGTCTGGCCGCGCGTGTAGTTCGGATGAATCTTGACCGCGGTATGCACGCGGCTGGTGGTTGCGCCACCGATCAACAATGGAATGTCGAAGCCTTCGCGTTCCATTTCCGCCGCGACATGGCACATCTCGTCGAGCGATGGCGTGATCAGTCCCGAGAGTCCGATCGCATCCGCCTTTTTTTCGCGCGCTGTCGCCAAAATCCGGGCCGCCGGAACCATCACGCCCAGATCCTCGATTTCATAGCCATTGCACTGCAGCACAACGCCGACAATGTTCTTGCCAATATCGTGGACGTCGCCCTTCACGGTTGCGAGCACGATGCGGCCCGCAGCTTCGCGCCGTTCGCCCTCCTTTTCCGATTCCATGAACGGAATGAGATAGGCGACGGCTTTCTTCATGACGCGCGCCGATTTCACCACCTGCGGCAGGAACATCTTCCCGCTGCCAAACAGGTCCCCGACGACATTCATGCCCTCCATCAGGGGACCTTCGATGACGTCGAGCGGGCGCTTCGCACCGCGCCGCGCCTCCTCTACGTCTTCGGTGACGAAATCCGCAATTCCATGCACCAGCGCATGTTTCAGCCGCTCGGGCGCTGGCAATGCGCGCCACGCCAGTTCCTGATCCGGCCCGGCCTGTTTTTCCGACCTGCGATAGGTTTGCGCAAGTCCCAGCAGACGTTCGGTCGCATCGCCGCGCCGGTTGAAGAGCACGTCTTCGATCGCGTCTTTCAGTTCGAGCGGGATGTCCTCATATACGGGCAGATTGCCCGCATTGACGATGCCCATATCCATGCCGGCCCCGATCGCGTGATACAGAAACACCGCGTGCATGGCTTCCCGCACCGGCTCGTTGCCGCGAAAGGAGAAGGAAAAATTGGAAACGCCGCCTGAGACATGCACGAAAGGCAGCGCCTGCCGGATGATCGAAGCAGCCTCGACGTAAGCACGGCCGTAATTGTTGTGCTCTTCGATGCCGGTCGCGACTGCAAAAATGTTCGGATCGAAGATGATATCTTCCGGCGGAAAACCGAGGCGGTCTACCAGAATTTCATAGGCGCGCCGGCAGATGCGGAATTTGCGCTCCGCGGTTTCGGCCTGACCCTGTTCGTCGAACGCCATCACCACAACAGCCGCACCGAAACGGCGCACCTTCTGTGCGGCGGCGATGAATGCGGCGTCGCCCTCTTTCAGGCTGATGGAATTCACCACCGGCTTGCCCTGCACGCATTTCAGCCCGGCTTCGATAACGCTCCATTTCGAGGAGTCGATCATCACCGGCACGCGCGCGATATCAGGCTCCGCCGCGGCAAGGCTGAGAAAGCGCGCCATGGCTGCTTCGGAATCGATCAGGCCTTCGTCCATATTGACGTCGATGAGCTGCGCGCCATTCACGACCTGGCTGCGTGCGACTTCCAGCGCGCCGTCGAAATCTCCCGCCACAATCAGTTTGCGGAATCGCGCCGAGCCGGTGATGTTCGTCCGTTCACCGATGTTCACGAAGTTCGTTTCCGGGTTGAGCGTGAACGCTTCCAGGCCGGACAGCCGCAGGCGCCGCGGTTTTTCCGGAATCTTGCGCGGCGGCAATCCCGCCGTGACCTCCGCAAAAGCCCGGATATGCGCCGGTGTTGTGCCGCAGCATCCGCCGACGATGTTCACCAGCCCTTCGCGCGCAAATTCCCCGATCTGCGCCGCCATGGATTCCGGTGTTTCGTCATAGCCCCCGAACGCGTTCGGCAAGCCGGCATTGGGATGGGCACTGGTGAGGGTATCGGCAATCTCCGACAGGTCGGCGACGTAAGGCCGGAGTTCTTTCGGGCCCAGGGCGCAATTGAGGCCGAAGGCAAAGGGGTTCGCGTGCCGCAGAGAGTGCCAGAACGCCTCGACGGTCTGGCCCGTCAGGGTGCGGCCCGACAGGTCGGTGATCGTGCCGGAAATCCATACCGGCAGGCGTTCGCCCAATTCCGCGAACACCTCCTCAATCGCATAGATGGCGGCTTTCCCGTTCAGGGTATCGAATACCGTTTCGATCATGATGAGATCGGCCCCGCCGCGGATCAGGCCGCGCGTCGCGTCGCCATAGGCGCGGGCCAGCGCGTCGAAACTGACATTGCGGAATCCGGGGTCGTTGACGTCCGGCGATAGCGAGGCGGTGCGATTGGTCGGGCCGAGCACGCCTGCGACCAGGCGCGGGTGCCCGGGCGTAGAGAATGCGTCGCAGGTTTCGCGCGCCAGCCGCGCAGCGGTTTCGTTCAATTCCGGAACCAGTGCCTCCAGCCCATAATCCGCCTGGCTGATGGAGGTGGAGTTGAAGCTGTTGCTCTCGATGATGTCCGCGCCCGCTTCGAGATAGGCCCGCCCGATCTCGCGGATGATGTCCGGCTGCGTCAGGGCCAGCAGATCGTTGTTGCCCTTCAGATCGCGCGCATGATCGGTGAATCGCGCGCCCCGGAAATCGCTCTCTGACAGGTGGTATCCCTGAATCATCACGCCCCAGGCCCCATCGAGCAGCACGATGCGGTCGCGCGCCGTCGCGGTCAGCCATTCGATGCGCTTGTCCCGGGAATTCATGCGACGACGGGTTTTTCGGATTGCGGCCTGATGCCCAGAATGTTGCACACGGCAAAGGTCAGTTCCGCCTGGTTGAGCGTGTAGAAATGGAACTGGTCAAAGCCTTCGGACTTCAGCTCCCGCACCTGTTCCACGAGTACTGCGGAAGCCACCAGTTTCCGGCTTTCCGGATCGTCGTCGAGCTTCTCGTAAAGCGTCTTCAGCCAGCCGGGAATGGTCGTGCCGCAACGCTGTGCCATGCGGCTGACGCCGCGGAAATTCGTCGCCGGCATCAGTCCGGGCACGATCGGGATTTCGATCCCGCAGCCATGCGCAAGGTCGCGGAACCGCGCATAGACCGCAGTCTCGAAGGCAAACTGGGTGATGGCCCGCGTCGCGCCGGCGTCAACCTTGGCTTTCAGCACATCGAGATCCCATTGGATGTTGCGGGAGTCCGGATGCCTTTCGGGATAGGCCGAGACGCTGATCTCGAAGGGCGCAATTGCGCGGATGCGCTGCACCAGTTCGGCCGTGCTCTGATGACCATCGGGATGCGGGCGATAGGGTTGACCCAACTCGGGCATGTCCCCGCGCAGAGCGACGATGTGGCGTACGCCCGCCTGCCAGTAGTCCCGGATCACGCCGTCAACCGCCTCGCGAGACGCGCCGACGCAAGTCAGATGAGCGGCTGGCTTCAACGCTGTTTCATCGACGATGCGCTTGACCGTCGCATGTGTGCGGTCGCGGGTTGAACCGCCCGCCCCGTAGGTCACGGAGACAAATCGGGGCCGCAATGGAGCAAGACGCCGGATCGCGGCCCACAGTTGCGTTTCCATTTCGGGCGTCCGCGGCGGAAAAAATTCAAATGAGACTGCGTGTTCCGCTTTCTGTTCTGCGAGACTCTGGAGATTCATGCCGCGGCTCCGCTTTCTCTTGCCCGAGGTACGGCAATCAGTTCGCCGACCCAGATCACGACGCTGAGTCCCTGAACTGCCGATGGAGCAGCGAATGATTCCATGGTCGTGGGTTTAAGCCCTGCCGTCCTGAACCAGCTTTCGACCTCGGCATTGGAAAAGCCCAGGCGACGGTGCGCGTAATCGTTGCGCAGGAATTCGAGCAGATGCGGCGCGAAATCCGCGATCAAAATGCGGCCGCCGCCGCGCAACACGCGCCCCGCTTCCCGGATCACCGCCTGCGGATCATCGAGAAAATGCAGCACCTGATGAAAAATCACGGCATCGAAGCCGTCTTCCGCGGTCGCATCCGCGAAAGGCAGCCGGTACACATCGCCGCGGCGCACCTGGCAATTGAGGATGCCGGCCTTCGCCAATCGATCCCTCGCAATCGCGAGCATTTCCGGGCTGCTGTCGATCCCGATTCCTCGCCTGAGATGCGGGGAAAGCAGTTCCAGGATTCGGCCCGTGCCCGTTCCGGCGTCCAGCACCTGGTCAAGGCGGGCGTGTCGCAGCAAGCGCAGGACAGAGCTTTCCACCTCAGTTTCCGGGACGTGTAGTGCGCGGATTTTTTCCCATTGCGCGGCATTGGCGGCAAAATACCGCGCCGCCTGCCGCGCACGTGCCTCGCGCACCTGCGCGAGCCGCTTCAGATCATCTTTCAGAATCAAATCCCGGTCGGGATTAATCAATGTTGCAAACGCCCGTGAGAGCTGACCGGCGTCGTCCCGGTCTGTCGCCCGGTAAAACACCCAGGCGCCCTCCTTCATGCGCTCGAGAAAGCCGGCATCGCAAAGAAGCCTCAGATGCCGGCTAACGCGCGGCTGACTTTGGCCCATGATTTCGGTGATTTCGCTGACGGTCAGCTCGGCGTTCGCGAGCAGAAACAGAAGCCGCAGGCGACTCGGGTCACCCGCGGCACGAAGCAGGGCTAGCAGGCTCTCCATTTCAAAAACAATATAAACATATCTTTATGTCTTTATGCAAGTCTGAAAAGCTGTGTCAAAGAGGTGACGGTTGAAAAAGTGAGAAAATCACGCATGTCCGAACCGGGCACTTAGCCGTATATGTAGCGGAAGCTTCACCGAATCCCGAAAACTACACCGAAATTGCGAGCCATTTGCCCCGAATGACCCCATTAGCCCGAGTCATGGCGGCAATTGCCGCTTGCCTGCTGCTTTCCCGGTGCGCGGGAATGCCCATGAACAATCCCGGGGACGTTTACGACCCTTTGGAGAAGGAAAACCGCGCCCTCTTCGACGCGACCTTCGCGCTTGACCGCGCCGTGATCCGCCCGGTGGCGGTCGCCTATCGTTCCGCAATTCCATCCGGAGTGCGGGATAGCATCCGGAACTTCCTCAACAATCTGGGTTCGCCGGTCATCTTCGCGAACGACGTCCTGCAGGGTGATGTCGATGGCGCGGGGACGACGCTGCTGAGAATCGGGGTAAATACGACCGTTGGCATCGGCGGGCTGTTCGACCCGGCGACGCGGTTCGGATATGCGCGTCATCCCGACGATTTTGGCATAACCCTGGCCTTTTATGGCGTCGATGAAGGCCCATATTTGTTTGTGCCAATTCTCGGGCCGTCGAATGCCCG
>JANWHR010000183.1 GCA_025450355.1 Micropepsaceae bacterium | reverse complement strand
GAGTTCCGGAAAATAGCCATTGGCCATTTCATCCATGACCGGAAGTCCGTTGACGACAATGCCCTGACCGATCGTCTTGTCATGCGCCTCCGTCATGGGATTTCCGTCGTTGTTGGGACCGTCCCCCGTCACATCAATGACGCGCCTTGTTGCGAGGATGTCTTTTTCGCTTGCTTCGAGCAGCAGCGATCCCAATTCCAATGCACTGCTGACGGAAGTCCGGCGTCCTGGCGTGCGCGGCGTATTCCGGACCATTTCCGAAAACGCGAGCGCGCTCGCTTTGTCCTTGACGACCGTCCAGTCGATGACGACCTTGTCGAATTGGGGACTGGAAAAGTCCAGCATCGCCACGGCGATTCTTCCGAGAGAGCCACTCTGGATCGCCTTCAGCACCTCGGGATCGGCGAATGCATCTGCCGTCCCTTCGCGTTCCAATTGGAATTCTTCACTGTCGATGCTGCCTGACACGTCAACGGCGAGCACCAGCTTAAGATCAACCTGCTGCGGCGCTGCAGGCGCCGACGAACACAGGGCCACCAACGCTGCGATCGAGCCGCAGAGCCGAACAGACGCTTTCATCGCGCGGTTTTTCATTCCCGAACAGTCCTGATTGGCCTTCCCCGGCACAGATAGCCGAAAGCTACCCCCGCCGGCCTTCCGAGTACAGTGCCAGGCCATGGCTTACTGCGGGCTTACATGTGGTTTGGCGCTTGCGCCTTCGGGGTTCGCGCGAAACTATTTGATGTAGCTGCGCAGGACATCGAGCAGTTCTTCCGCTGCTTCCAGTTCGGCCCGCGAAGGCTTGCGATCACCGCCCAGCAAGTGGGCCTGAATGTGATCTTCCACCACTTCGGCCATGATGCTGTTGATCGCGCCGCGCCCGGCGGTCAGCAGCCGCATCACTTCGGTGAATCCGGCATCGTTCTCGACAGCGCGCTCGAGAGCCTCGATCTGTCCCGCGAGACGGCGCACGCGGTTGATCAGTTTTTGCCTGTCCTCGATGGGCTCCGGCATTTTCGTTCCCAAATACCCCCTGGGGTACTTGAAGGAATACCCCAAGGGGTATATATCGCAATCTGCGGTGCACCGGAAATATTTTGTTCGGCTGGCGCAGCACTGCCACGGCCCATGCCATGGCGATCCAGCAACGCAACGAAGGAACCAATGAACCCGCGACCTAGCAGCCGGTCCGGCCATTGCGACAGCAGACGATATGAATGTCGCAGTGAAGGACCGTTCCATCGCCCGGGAAGCGCATGCGAGTATGACCTGCTCAACGTGTCCGCGTTGACCTGATCGTCCGCTGCCCCGGGCCTGGCCAGTGGCTTCAGCCAGGAGGAGGCAGCAAATGTTTTTCCATCCTCACTGTTCCGTTTGTGACCACGTCCGGCCGGCCGCCGTTCGCGCTGGTTGTGTGTCATGAATCAGGTGGACGTCTTCCATGGCGAGGTGCGCGTCCGCACGCCCGTGCGCCGTAGCGCCAAGCCTCAGCAGCCGCTCTCACCACGACTTGCGGGAATTGCCGAGTGCTCACCGGACGAGGCGCTGCAAAGGTTGGACAGCAACCGCCAGGGCCTCACCGAAGAACAGGTCGAAGCCCGTCAGGACGAATTCGGCCCGAATGAGGTCACGCATGAGCGCTCACCGGCCTGGTACTCGCAGCTCGCCCATGCCTTCGTCACTCCCTTTAACGGGGTCCTGTTCGCCGTCAGTATCGTCTCACTTTTCACCGACGTGATTTTTGCCGCCCCGGGAGACCGGTCATTCCGCACGATCATTGTGCTGATGACCATGGTGCTGCTCAGCACTTTGCTGCGGTTTTGGCAGGAATTCCGTTCCAATCTCGCGGCAGAAGAACTTCGGGCGATGGTCCGTTCGACAACAGCGGTGCTGCGCGCCGGTTCCGAACGCATCCAGGAAATCCCGATTTCCGAGCTGGTGCCCGGCGACATCGTTCAGCTTGCGGCAGGCGACATGATCCCGGCGGACGTGCGCATTCTGGCGGCGAAGGATCTGTTCGTCAGTCAGGCGATGCTCACCGGCGAATCCCTACCGGTCGAAAAATATCCCGCGCCGGCGCCCGGAAAGACCGCGGATGCGAGCCGCGGCCCTTTGGAGCTGGAAACCCTCTGTTTCATGGGCTCAAACGTGGTCAGCGGCACGGCGGCCGCCGTGGTTGCCGTGACCGGTGATGCGACCTATTTCGGCGCAATCGCCCGCGAGATCGCCGGTGCGCGGCCTCTGACCAGCTTTGACCTTGGCATCTCGCGGGTCAGCTGGCTCCTGATCCGCTTCATCAGCGCGATGACGCCGGTGGTGTTTCTGATCAACGGATTCACCAAGCACAACTGGCTGGAGGCGCTGCTGTTCGCCGTGTCCGTCGCGGTCGGCCTGACGCCCGAAATGTTGCCCATGATCGTGACCGCCAATCTCGCCAAGGGCGCGGTGGCCATGGCGCGGCGCACAACCATCGTGAAGCGGCTGAACGCGATCCAGAATTTCGGCGCGATGGACATTCTGTGCACGGATAAGACTGGCACGCTGACCCAGAACAGGGTCATCCTCGAAAAGCACCTCGATCTCGCGGGAAATGAAAACGGGCAGGTTCTGGCCTACGCCTGGCTGAACAGCTTCCATCAGACCGGATTGAAAAATTTGATGGATGTGGCCGTTCTCGACTACGCGAACCTCAATGGGGTGACCGAAGACGTCAAACATTTCCGCAAAATCGACGAAATTCCTTTCGATTTCATGCGCAGGCGCATGTCCGTCGTGGTCCGCAACGGCGACAACCGGAATCTGCTGATCTGCAAAGGCGCCATCGAGGAACTGATGCCGCTGTGCGCCTATGCCGACAAGGACTGCGGCGAGGCGGACGATATCATTCCGTTCACCGACGAGGCGCGCAAGGATGCGCGCGAGTTCACGCGAGACCTCAATGAGGACGGGCTGCGCGCGCTGGCTGTGGCCTATAAATGGCTGCCGGCTGAAGATCGCACCTACACCGTTGCGGATGAAGAGGATCTCATTCTTGCTGGCTATGTGGCATTCCTCGACCCGCCAAAGGAAAGTGCCCATCAGGCCATCAGCGCGCTGGCACAACACGGCGTCGCGGTCAAAGTGATCACCGGCGATAACGACGTGGTGACGCGCAAGATCTGCCGCGAAGTCGGGCTCACCGTGGAAAGCATTCTGCTGGGCCGGCAGGTCGAAGCACTTTCTGATGCGGAGCTGGCGCAAACGGCGGAACACACCACCATCTTCGCAAAAATGTCCCCGCTCCAGAAATCGCGCGTGATCCGGGCGCTCAAGAGCCGCGGACATACGGTGGGCTATCTGGGGGACGGCATCAATGACGCAGCCGCATTGAAGGATGCCGACGTCGGTATTTCCGTGGATACGGCGGTGGACGTGGCGAAGGAATCCGCGGACATCATCCTTCTGGAACGCAGCCTGCGGGTGCTTGAAGAGGCGGTCGTCGAGGGCCGAAAAACCTTCGCCAATATCAACAAATACATAAAAATGACCGCCAGTTCCAATTTCGGGAACGTCTTCAGTGTACTGATTGCGAGCATTTTTCTGCCTTTCCTGCCGATGCTGCCGATCCAGCTGCTGACGCAAAATCTGCTCTACGACATCTCGCAGGTCTCGATTCCGTGGGACGACGTCGATCGCGATTACCTCACGGCGCCGCGGAAGTGGGACGCGGGTGGCCTTGCCCGGTTCATGGTGTTCATCGGCCCCATCAGCTCGATTTTCGACGTGGTGACGTTTGCGGTGATGTGGTTCGTCTTCGGAGCCAACACCGTGGCGCAGCAATCACTGTTCCAGACCGGCTGGTTCGTGGTCGGATTGCTGACCCAAACCCTCATCGTTCATATGATACGTACTCAGAATATTCCGTTTATTCAGAGCCGCGCCGCAATGCCCGTCATTGCCCTGACGGCAAGCATCATGGCGATCGGAATAATCCTTCCGTTTTCCCCCATTGGGGCACAGTTGGGGATGGTTCCGCTTCCCCTGCCCTATTTCGCCTGGCTGGCCGGAATCCTGTTGAGCTATTGCACCCTCACCCAGATCGTGAAGCGCTTCTACATCCACCGGTTCCATCAGTGGCTTTGAAGTTTGCCGCGGCGATCGTGTTGCTCTGTTCCGCCGCGGCGCCGGTGATCGCAAGGGCCGATGATGCGCCCGATTGGGTTGTGCTGGGTCAGGCTACTTTCGTCGATCAGTATCATCCCGGATTTCATTCGCCCTATCGGGGAACGAACAGCCTCGACCCCGGAAGCCGTGGTAACGAAACTTTCGATGCGACCGTTTTTCTGGGTGTCAGGCTTTGGCAGGGCGGCGAGTTCTGGATTGATCCCGAAATCGATCAGGGATTTGGATTGAGCGGCACACTGGGTATTGCGGCATTTCCAAGCGGCGAGGCTTACAAGGTCGGCAGTGCCACCCCCTATGGCCGCGTTCCGGAGATTTTCTTCCGGCAGAGTTTTGCGCTTGGGGGCGCGCAGATGCCGGTCGAAACTGAAGCCAATCATCTGTCAGAAGTTGAGACCACCGACCGTCTGGTGATTACCGCGGGCAAGTTTTCGGTCATCGATATCTTCGACACCAACATCTACGCGCACGATCCGAAGACGGATTTCATGAACTGGGCAATCATTGATTCGGGCGCGTTCGATTACGCTGCTGATGCATGGGGTTATAGCTATGGGCTGGCCGGAGAACTCACGCAGTCCGCTGTCACGTTCCGCGCCGGCGTGTTCGACATGTCACGGATTCCCAATGGACCAGCCCTGGTTCGCGGGTTTGGCTACTACGAAATGGACGGAGAAGTGGAACTTCGCCATCGCATCTTCGCTCTGCCCGGTAGCATCAAGATTCTGGGTTTCGCTAACCGCGCGCGCATGGGCTCGTATGCGGATGCGGTCGACCTTGCCGAACAGAACGGGACCATTCCCGGAACTGCTCTGGTTCGGCGTTATGCCTGGCGGCCTGGATTTGCTCTGAACGTTGCACAAGCGCTAACGGACGACCTCGGATTCTTTCTGCGCGCGAGTGCCAATGATGGCCGCGAGGAGAATTACGAATTTACAGACATGAACCGCTCCGTTGCGACGGGGCTCTCCCTTGGAGGCCAATCCTGGTCGCGCCCGAACGACCGTGCCGGCCTTGCCACGGAAACGGGATTTCTGTCGCCCGAGGCGCGGGACTATTTCGCGCTTGGAGGCCTCGGCACGCTGATTGGCGATGGCCGGCTTCATTACGGTCCCGAACGGGTGCTGGAAATGTTCTACAGCGCCGCACTGCCCAAATCGCTTGCGCTGACGGGTGATTATCAGTTTGTCGATCACCCGGCGTACAATCGCGATCGTGGCCCGGTCTCTATTTTTGCGCTACGGCTGCATGGCGAATATTGACCGCCACTCGCGCTCTTGCGCTGCCCCGCGCGATGGTTAGGCTAACGGCAAAACACGGGGCGGACGGGGCGTGATGCGGCATCTCTTCGGACGGGCAAATTCGTCCTTCGGCGTGCTTGTCGCCGGATTTGCGGCCCTGCTCCTTTCCGCCTCCGCGCCCGTAATGACGCAGGTTTCAGCACCGGACCAGAACACGGTCGATGTTGCGCTCATACTCGCGATTGACGCGTCGGGCAGTGTCTCTGACGACCGGTTCGAACTACAGAAGCATGGGTTCGCGGCTGCATTCCGCAATGCGAAAGTTCTGGCCGCGATCCGCGCCGGCGATCACCGCGCGATCGCGGTCTTCATGCTGCAATGGACCGGACCTCCACAGCAGGAGGTGATGGTCCCGTGGACCACTGTGAGTGACGACATCTCGGCGGCCCGGGTTGCGGCGGCGATCGAGGCATCGCCGCGCCGCCTCATGGGCGGCGGCACGTCCATCTCCGGTGCCATCGACTATTCCGTCAAAGCTTTGGCCACGAGCCCCTATCGCGCCACTCGTCGCGTCATCGACATCTCCGGTGATGGTGCGAACAATATCGGGCGACCTGCCGAACAGGCGCGCGATGAAGCAGTCCGCCAGGGAATCCGGATCAACGGGTTGCCGATCCTGACCGTCGAACCGGATCTGGATCAGTATTACCGGAAGAACGTCATCGGCGGGCCCGGAGCATTCGTCATTGTGGCAAAAACCTATGACCAGTATTCGGATGCGATTCTCCACAAGCTGGTCACCGAAATCTCCCAGGACCAGACGCGTTACTCGGTGGCGTCCGATATGGGTAAACGCGCCGGAGAAATTCAATGATGCCAGCCGGATTCTTGCGGGCCGCGATGGGTTTCGCACTCTCGTTTGCCTTTATTTCGACGGTGCAGGCCGTGCAGAATGCTCCGGCGCGGCCGCGGATCGCCGAACCACAAGTGGACGTGAATCTCGTGCTGGCGGTCGATGCCTCGGGCAGCGTTTCCGACGACCGCTTCGAATTACAGAAGCAGGGCTATGTCGCGGCGTTCCGGAATCCAAAGGTGCTTGCGGCCATCAGGGCGGGTGACTACCACACCATTTCGGTGTCCATGGTGCAATGGACCGGCCCGACGCTGCATGTCGTGGTTGTGCCCTGGATGACCGTGCGCGATCAGCGATCGGCAGCTGCGCTGGCGGATGCGATCGAAGCGGCACCGCGACGCATTTTTGGCGGCGGGACGTCACTCTCCGGTGCGATCGACTATGGGGTCCTGATGCTGACCGCAAGTCCCATGACCGCAACACGGCAGGTGATCGATATCTCCGGTGACGGCGCCAACAACATTGGACGCGAGCCTGGGGAGGCACGGGATGAGGCCGTCAAGCTCGGCATCCGGATCAACGGTCTGCCAATCCTGACCGTCGAACCGGACCTCGATGTCTATTACCGCCAGAATGTCGTCGGCGGCCCCGGCGCTTTCGTCATCCCTGCGGAAAACTACGATCAGTTCGCCGATGCAATTTTACGCAAGCTGATTGCCGAAATTTCACAGGATCAGCCAGGGAGAAAACTCGCAAAGGCCGATCGCAATCACGATCTGCCGGAGTAGCTTGCGACGATGCAGGCAGCAGTGGCAGGGTAATCAAGACAACACCGCAAGCGGCGGAGCGGGAGGGAAGCAATGACGGCAGTTTCTGTGACGGTCAACGGAAAGACTGTTTCCGCTGAGATAGAGCCGCGAACGTTGCTCGTGCAATTGCTGCGTGACCGGCTCGGTCTTACGGGCACTCACGTGGGCTGCGACACCAGCCAGTGCGGCGCCTGCGTGGTGCATGTGAACGGGAAGGCCGTCAAATCCTGCACGATGCTCGCGCTGTCGTGCGACGGCGCCAAAGTGACCACCATCGAGGGCATCGGCAGCCCCGAAATGCTCCACCCGATGCAGCGGGCTTTTCAGGACCATCACGGGTTGCAGTGCGGCTTCTGCACTCCGGGCATGATCATGTCGGCGCTCGATCTGGTCACACGCAAGGGAATGAAACTCGACGAGAGTACCATCAGAAAGGAGCTGGAAGGCAATCTCTGCCGCTGCACCGGCTACCACAACATCGTCAAGGCAATTGGCGCGGGCGCGCAGGCCATGGGCGCGGCTGAATTGCAGGCCGCAGAATAGGGGGAAACCATGAGCGAAACTGGAATCGGCAAGCCGGTCAGGCGCCGCGAAGACATCCGCTTCATCACCGGAAACGGCCGCTACACAGCCGATATCAACCGGCCTGGACAAGTTTATGCGGTGTTCGTCCGTTCGCCGCACGCCCACGCGCGGATTCGCAACATCGAGACAACGGCCGCGATCGCTGCACCCGGAGTAGCCGGAATCTTCACGGGCAAAGACCTTGAGGCGGACCGCATCGGAAAACTGATTTGCGGCTGGATGATCCATTCAAAGGATGGTTCGCCGATGAACATGGGTGCGCACCCGGCGCTCGCGCTCGACCGGGTGCGCTATGCCGGCGATCACGTCGCCGTTGTGCTGGCGGACAGTGTGGAACAGGCGAAAGACGCCGCCGAACTGATCGCGGTCGATTACGAGCCTTTGCCGGCCGCGGTTCATCTGACTGAGGCACAGGCTGCCAGCCAACCCCAAATCCATGAGGAGGCGCCAAACAACACGGTGTACCAGTGGCACCTGGGTGACAAGGCCGCCGTTGATGCGGCATTCGCCAGGGCCGCGCACCGGACCAGGCTGGAATTCACAAACAACCGGCTGATCCCGAATGCGATCGAGCCACGCGCCGCCGTCGCGGAGTATGACGCTGCGTCGGGCGGATACACTCTGTATACGACCAGCCAGAATCCACATGTTACGCGGCTCGTGCTTTCGGCCTTTATCGGCATCGCCCCGGAGAACCGGCTGCGCGTCGTCGCGCCCGACGTGGGCGGCGGTTTTGGTTCCAAGATTTTCATCTATGCCGAGGAGGTCGTCTGCACCTGGGCGGCTCGGAAGATTGGACGCCCCGTTAAATGGGTGGCCGATCGCAGCGAATCTTTTGTAGCCGACGCCCATGGCCGCGATCACCATACCGTGGCCCAAGCGGCCATGGACGCCGAGGGGAAGATTTTGGGGCTCAGGGTCAGGACGAAGGCCAATCTGGGCGCCTATCTTTCGACATTCGCGTCCTCCGTCCCGACCTATCTGTATGCGCCGCTTCTGTCCGGTCAATACGACGTTCCGGCGATCTATTGCGAAGTTGATGGTGTTTACACCAACACCACGCCGGTCGACGCCTATCGCGGCGCGGGCAGACCGGAAGCGACATTTGTCATCGAGCGGCTAGTGGAAGTGGCCGCGCGCGAGATGGGCATCGATCCTGCGGAATTTCGTATGCGGAATTTCATCCGGAAATTTCCCCATCAGACGCCGGTGCTCTCGAATTACGATGTGGGCAATTATCCGGCATGCATGAAAGTGGCGCTGGAAAGTGCCGATCATGCGGGATTCGCCGAGCGCAAAAGGACCAGCACCGCCAAAGGCAAGCTGCGCGGCCTTGGGTTTTCCGCCTATATCGAGGCCTGCGGTATCGCACCGTCAACAGCCATCGGCGCGCTCGGTGCGGGCGTCGGCTTGTGGGAATCGGCAGAGATCCGCGTGAATGCGACCGGCACGGTGGAGGTGCTCACCGGCACGCACGCCCATGGCCAGGGACATGAAACGACGCTTGCGCAGATCGTATCGGAACGCCTTGGCATTCCGATTGATCAGGTCTCAGTCATTCACGGTGACACCGACAAGGTGCAGATGGGGATGGGGACCTACGGCTCGCGTTCGGCGGCCGTCGGCGGATCCGCCGTCGTCAGGGCGCTTGACAAGGTGGTCCTGAAGGCAACCAGAATTGCGGCCCGTTGCATGGAGGTGCCAGAGGACAGCGTCGAATTCACCGACGGCGTATTTTCGGCGCGCGGCACCAACCGCACCATGAAATTCGCTGAAGTCGCGCTTCAGGCCTATCTCGCGCATAAGTTCGACACGGCGGAGATTGAGCCCGGTCTGAAGGAAAGCGCCTTTTACGATCCTACCAATTTCACCTTTCCGTCGGGCGTGCACATTGCGGAAGTGGAGATCGATCCTGAAACGGGAAATACGAGGGTTGAGCGCTGGACTGCGGTGGATGACTTCGGCAACCTGATCAATCCCATGATCGTGGAAGGCCAGGTGCATGGCGGGATCGCGCAAGGCATCGGCCAGGCGCTGTTGGAACGCACAGTCTATGACGATACCGGTCAACTGCTCACCGCGAGCTACATGGACTATTGCATGCCACGCGCGAGCGATCTGCCCTCGTTTGACGTCGCGATGACAAATACGCCCTGTCCATCCAATCCACTGGGCGTGAAAGGTTGCGGCGAAGCAGGCGCAATTGCGGCGCCCGCTGCGCTGATCAATGCGATAACCAACGCACTCGGGCATGAAGACATCGAAATGCCCGCAACGCCAGGAGCGGTCTGGAGGGCTGTCGCGCTTCGGGCCGAAAAACGCGCAGCGGAATGAGGGAGAAAAAGCGATGTACGCGTTTGAATATGTTCGCCCCTCCACCCTTTCGGAAGCTGAACGGGCATTGGCGGCCCAACCCGGTGCAAAACTGCTCGCCGGTGGCCAAAGCCTTATTCCCGCCCTGAAACTGCGGCTCAATCGCGTGCCGCTACTGATCGATTTGTCGGCGATAACCGGACTGAACCGGATCGAGCGGCGCGGCAATCTACTGGCAATTGGCGCCATGACTACACATGCCGAAGTTGCGGCATCCAGCGTGGTGAAGGCAGCCATTCCCGGACTGGTACATCTCGCAGGAAACATCGGTGATCCGCAGGTACGCAATGCCGGCACGATAGGCGGATCGCTCGCCAACAATGATCCTGCTGCGGACTATCCGGCGGCTGCGCTCGCATTGGCGGCCATGCTGAAAACGAACCGGCAGGAAATCGCTGCAGATAACCATTTCAGCGGGCTCTTTGCCGGATTTGCCGAAGACGAAATACTCACGGAAATCCTGTTCCCCATTCCGCGACGTTTCGCATATTCAAAATTTCCCAATCCGGCTTCCCGCTTTGCTCTCGTAGGCTGTGCCGTCGCACAAGCCGCGACCGGCGTCCGGGTCGTCGCGACCGGTGCAGGGGCAAACGGCGTGTTCCGGGTGCCCGAGCTGGAAACCGCGCTGTCCGCTTCCTTCAGTCCGGACGGACTGAAGCGCATCGTGATTGATTCCTCCAACCTGACCAGCGACATCCATGGGGACGCGGAATACCGCGCGCATCTGATCGGGGTGATGACGAAGCGGGCCGTGGATGCCTGCCTTGCCTGACGCAGAACGGATTCTCGTCCGTTGCGCATGGCGACTGCTTCCATTTTTGTCGCTGCTGTTCCTGCTCAACTACCTCGACCGCGTGAATGTCGGATTCGCGGCGCTGACCATGAATCGCGAGTTGGGGTTTTCACCCTCAGTATTCGGTTTTGGTGCCGGACTGCTGTTCTTCTCCTTTTTTGTATTTGCGATCCCGTCCGCGGTTGCCGCCGAACGGTTTGGCGCTCGATGGTGGCTATTCGGAACGTTATTCGCCTGGGGCCTGCTTTCGGCGGCCACTGCATTCGTGCGCAACAGCGCGAGTTTCTACGCGATCCGTTTTCTGCTGGGGCTGGCCGAAGCAGGATTTTTGCCGGGCGCGGTCTATTACCTCACGCTCTGGTTTCCACCTTCGCGGCGCGCGCATTACATGGCCATGTTCCTGATAGCAGGTCCGTTGGCGTTCATTCTGGGCGGTCCATTGTCGGGCGCGATCCTGTCCTTTCACCAATTTGGCGGCCTCAGCGGCTGGCAGTGGCTCTTCGTGCTGGAAGGATTGCCCACGTCGTTGCTCGCCCTGACGATTCCGTTTGTGCTGCCAAATTCACCATTGCAGGCTGGCTGGCTTTCCAGCGCCGAAAAGAGCTGCCTGATCGAGCGGCTGAGGCACGAAAATGTGGAAGAGCATCGCGACCTGTTGCGGGCCTTGCGGGACTTACGTGTGCTTGCGCTCGGAATGGTGACATTCGGCATCCTGTTCGGCATCTACGGAACCGGGCTGTGGCTGCCGCAGATTGTGCACGATATGGGATTTAGCCCACTCCTCACGGGCGTTGTGGTGGCCGTTCCATATTCCGTAACGATCGGGGCAATGCTGTTGTGTGGCCGGTCCAGCGACCGCAAGCATGAGAGAATCCTCCATACCGGATTACCTCTGCTGATCGCATCGGCGGCTTACGCCATGGCCGGCTACTCAGGCAGCGAAGCCATTTCATTGATCACGCTCAGCGTGGCGGTCATGGCGCTTTATTCGGCGCTCTCACCATTGAGCAGCGTTCCGCTTACGATCTTTGGCGGCCCCGCCGCAGCCGGTGCAATGGCCCTGATGTTTGCGATTTCGAGCCTCGGAGCCTTTTTGGGTCCAGCCATGATCGGCGCCCTACGGCAGCAATCCGGTGATTACTCCAGCAGCATGTTGGCGCTTTCAGCTGTCCTGCTCGCCGCCAGCGCCCTGGTCTTCGTGATTGGGTGGTTGATGGTGGGAACAAAAGAAGCCGTTCGCATTTAGCGGAAAGGCCGCTGGCCGGAGTCCTTCCGCGCTTTTGCCCGGACCGCCTCGATGCTACGTTAGAACTTCGTTGCCCCGCCGGAGGCTCCCGCCGATGTCCGTCAGGAAACTGGTTTTCTTAAGCAGCTTCATCATCCTGCCCGTGCTGTATGTCGCGATGTATTTCGCGGCAGTGTTGACGCGTCATCAGCCCATCGCGAAGACGCTGGCGTTCGAGGCGATGTTGGTGCTCTTTGTGATGATCGGGCTGGAGCAGGTTTATGGCTATCGCAATCCGGGTTCGCAAAGATTTGTGCTCACGCGCGATATCCTTGCAACCGGGGTGAACAAATATCTCACTGGCGCTGCGCTGGGATTGCTTGTCTTGCCCATTCTACATTTCGTGCCGCAGCATTTCCTGGGCCGGAACGCGTTCCTGGACTCGCCGGGTGAACTCGGGCCGTTCTGGCTGCAGGT
>JANWHR010000182.1 GCA_025450355.1 Micropepsaceae bacterium | reverse complement strand
GTGCAAGCAGGTCTTGTTGCTTCCATGCAATGCCGCGTTCAGCCCAGGCAGTTGCCTCGGCGATGCTGGTTTTGATTTTGTCTGTCTCGGCGGGCACAAGCAAGCGGTTCGCGTCGGCGGACACGGTTCCCAAAGCGGTGAGCGTTTCGTCATAGTTGCCGTCACGCACGCTGGAAAGGATTGCCTGCATGTCATCCGAGATGCGCTTCGCACCGGCGGTGCTGCCGGGTTCACGAAAAGCAGCGGGCGGTAATTCTTCGTTCCGGGCATCCGGATCGAAATCCGCCCAAACGGGCGCAAGCGCGATCACATCCTTCGTCATCAGCACATTGGTGAGCTGAACCGCGACGGCTGCCTGTTTGCGGAACAGTTCGGCGCTGACCCGAGTCTTTGCCGCAGGATAATAGGCCTGGAAACCGGCACTCGGCCAATCGCCGGAGATGTGCCAGCCGGGCCAGCCGCCGAGGTCCACCAGGGTGCGGGAAAAGCCGCCGCCCAGCCAGGGCTGCTGCGCTTTGCCGTTCACGCCGGGACGGGCTGGGACATCATTGATGGCGCGCGGCAATTGTTGCTGTTTGATGGCCACCGTCGCCTCCGCAATCGCAAAGGGATTGGCCCAGCCCCAGACATAGGTCGTGGCGGGCTTTCCGGTCGCGGCATAATTGTTGCCGGTTTCGGCAAATTGCAGCCCGCCGAAATGTTCAAGCGCGAGGCCGCCAACGACGGTTTTGAAATATTCAGGGTGCGTCTTCGCCGCATCGAAGGGATAACTCGCCTCGGTGCCCGGCACAAAATGGCGGGACTCAAGATAGACAACGATGCTTTTCGGGCGCTCCGTCTGCGGAATTTTTGCGTAGTATTGCAACACGGCGAGAATGCCGAACGCGCCGTCATCTTCCACGATGCTCGGTCCATCGACGTGGGTGGCGAGCAGAATGGATTGATCTTTCGGCGTTCCGTAATCGCGTCCGGGCAGAACCGCGATGGTTTCAAACGCTTTGGCGTTCTCTTCTTCATGCGCGTCAAGCACCAGCGTCGCGGTCTTTCCGGCCGCGGCGTCGCGCAAGAGTTTTTCGCCGGCCACGCGGTCCAGCATCAGCAGCGGCACGTTGAACTGGCGCGGCGTGGGATGAATGCGCGTGCCCGCGGCGGCCAGCGGCGAGAGGTCCATCACGGTCACTGCGGCCGCCGCACCGGATGGCGCCAGCACATTGGTGATCACCGGGCGGATCTGGCCGAACTGGTCGCGGTTGCGAAAGCTGGATTCTACCTCGACCGGAATTTTGCCGAACAATGGAGTTGGAAAGGTTTCCGGATCGGAACGGTATTCGTAGTCCTTGTACGAAATCGGCGGCCCCGGATCGCCCCATTGCTCCGAGGGCGGCGGTTCGGCCGCGGCCGGCGGTTTGCACAAGGGAGGATTGCCGCAGTAGCGGGTGGCCGGAACGGGCGCAGACACGCCGAGCGGAACGCGTTGGGGCGTGCCGAGTGTCTCGAATGTCTGCTGTTTGACGACGACGATTTTGCCGGCGAGTGCGGTCAGGGGCGGGCGCTGTGCAACCGGAAGGCTCAGGTCGTACAGGACCATGGGTGCCGTAACGCCCTGTGGTCCGGTCGACCCGGATTGGGTGCCATAGCTCGCGACGTCCACTTTTGTGCCGCCGGAGGTCAGGGACCATCCGCTCTTGTCGGGATATTCCGTGGTGTACCAGCGGGTATAGCGAAACGGGACATCAACGATTTTCAGCCCCATGGATTTCATCTGCCGGTGCAGGAAATCCATGAACTTCTTCCATCCCGGCCCGGCGGTATAGGCCGGGCCCCATGAGTCCTTTTGATCGAGCCAACCCCGGATTTGATCGGCCGAAATGATGGCGGCGGCATCGACCCGCAGCAGTTGGGGTGCATTGGACGGTGCCGCGCCCGCTGACACAAACAGGACGGGCGCGAGCAGTCCGGCCGCGGTGGCGCCGATCCGGCGCGGGTTCATTGCGCCGGGAATATTTTTGCGGCGCGCCAGAGCGGAGCGGCATCCGCCGAATGCAGATAGTCGATCAGCGTCTGCGCAGTTTTGCGGTCCTTCACACCGGTGGCAATAAACGCCGTGAGGTCCACCGGAGTCGCGGCATCCGGCGGCAAGGCGCCGACCACATCAAGCCCGGGATTGCGCATGTCGCTGAGATAGGGCCCGAAGGCAATGTCGCTTTCGCCGGACGCGGCGGATTTCTGCACGTCGCCGCCGCCCGGCATCCATTTGATCTTTGGCCGGATCTCGTTAGTCACGCCCATTTTGTCGAGCGCGAGCAGCACGGCGCCGCCGACGCTACCCTGTAGAGGATCAACGGAGGCGATGGTCTTCGCATTGCGAAGCGTCGCGCGCACCGCGGCGACCGTGGAAATGTCCGGCTTTGGCGCACCCTTCCTGACCGCAATGGCCAGCCGCAACCTCGCGACGACGGTCGCGCTGCCGCGGTCCACATTTCCGGTTTTGATCGCGTCGTCGAAGGGCGCGAACAGCATCGTCACATCCTTGGCCCCGCCTGCCGCCACCGTCTTCCGCGTGCCAACGCCGGTGCCATAGGTGACGTTCACATGCGTGCCGGTTTTGGCCTGGAAATTCGCCACCAGGCGGTCCACCGTTTCCTTGATGGGATTGGGCGAGAGCAGGTCGATCTGGTTTTGTGCATAGGCGCTGCCGGAAAATCCCAGCGCGATCATGGCAGCGGCAACAGCGGTGATAAGCCTCATCGTGCAACCTCCCACAGTTACAGCTTCAGTAGCTGCTTTGCGTTAGCTCTTTCTCATCATCCCGCAACCCGAGCCTGTCGATCAAGTCAACATACCACCGTCGACCACACAGCGCGTCAGGGGGATGCCAGCAGCTCGCGCGAACCGTTCAGAATTTGATCATCGTCGTCCGGGTCAGCGTCACCGCGCTGACGACATTCGCCGGGCCGCCTTTGCCCAGATGATACGTCGCATATTGTTCGTGATATTCATCTTCGGCTGCCGAGCAATCGACCGGAATAATGATCTTGTAGCCGCGCTGCGCGGCTTCGACCGCGGTGCCCATGGCCGCGCCCTGAAACGAATTCCCGCAAATGATGACGGTACCCTGCTTCGCATTGTTCTGCTTGCTCTCCGCCAGCGTGTAAATGCCGGCCTGCCGGAGAAGTGGCTGCAGCGTGGAGCCCGCGAATTTGTCGGCGCCGCCCTGCCGGTACCATTCACCGGTGCGCGGCTTGATCCCCGGATCGATCACGTCATCAGGGGTTGCCTTTCCCCCGCGGCCAACCAGGCTGTACCAGACCACCATATTGTGCGCGCGCGCCATGTCGTGGATGCGCTTGATGTTCGGAACCGCCGCCACGCAGCGCGGGCGTGCGCTACAGCCGGCCTTCATCATGTCCAGCAGCAGCAACGCCGTGGTGGACGGATCGACCGTGACTTCCTTCAATTCCGGCGCCGGTGGAACGACCGCCGTATTCCAGTCCGAGATCACATCCGCGCTGGACGGAGAAATCACCGAGGCCATGCACAGTGCCCCGAACATGGCAGCAACGCGTACCGGTTTCATATTGTCCTCCCTGAATTCATCCGCCTGAAGGCGGCCGCGGTCAGGATACCGGACTCTCGCGTTTTGCGCGACGGCTGATGCGACCCGCGCGAAGCGTTTTTCGGAATTGGTGGCGGCACGCTTTTTTTGCCCTTTATCGGCATTCACAACGCGTGGGACAGCGTCGCATATCACGTGCTGGTCAGGCGGCAGAATGGCGGGGGAAGCTCAGACCGCGAATAGATCTACGCGGCGATGACGCGCTCGGCGTCGCTCAAGGAGACTGAAACCAGACGGCTGATGCCGCGCTCGGCCATGGTGACGCCGAACAGGCGGTCCATGCGCGACATGGTGAGGGCATGATGCGTGATGATCAGATACCGCGTATCGCCGCTGCGGCGCATTTCGTCGAGCAGGCGGCAAAAACGATCGACATTGGCGTCATCCAGCGGCGCGTCCACTTCATCCAGTACACAGATCGGCGCCGGATTCACCAGAAACACTGCGAAGATCAGGGCCACGGCCGTCAGCGCCTGCTCACCGCCGGAAAGAAGCGACAGTGTCGTCAGTTTTTTTCCGGGGGGACGGGCGAAAATCTCCAGCCCCGCCTCGAGCACTTCTTCGGAATCTACAAGGGTCAGCCGGGCTTCGCCGCCCTGGAAAAGCTCCGTAAACAGCCGTTCGAAATTGCGGTTCACCTTCTCGAAGGATTCCAGCAGACGTTCGCGTCCCTCGCGGTTCAAGGTCTGGATTCCGCGCTTTAAGCGCTGGATTGCGCCATCCAGATCGTTCCGTTCGGAATTGAGGGCTTCGAGTCTCGTCTCATACTCCCGCGTCTCTTCTTCGACGCGAAGATTGACCGCGCCGAGCTGTTCGCGTTCGCCCTTCAGCTTTTCGACACGTTTCTCGATCTCTTCGACAGGCCGGGTTTCCGCTTCCGCATCATCTTCGGCCCGCGCGGGGAGTTCGTCCGGATTCGCGTTCAGCTCGTCGCGGATTCGCTGGGCAAGCTCGTCCAGCCTTTGCCGCGCCGCATCCAGGCGGGCGGTGCATGCGGCACGTTCTTCGCGGGCTTCGCCGAGCGCCTGATTTGCGGCCCTGGCAGCACTTTCGGATTCGCTCAGCGCCAGTTCCGCTTCGGCGCGCGAATTCGCGGCAAGCTGTAACGCGGATTCCGCATTGGCAATCGTGTCGCTCAGGACAGAGCGCCTGGCTTCGATTTGCAGCGGCTTTTCTTCGGCGGCGGCAAGTTCTTCGGTCATGGTGCTGAGGCGCGCGGCGAGCGTCTCGCCCTGCCGCGCGGCCGCGGTTGCGCGCCCGGTCCATTGCAGGACCTCGCGTGTGATCACCGCAAGCCTTTCACCGCGGATTCGGGCCTCGGCTGCGACCTGTTGCAGCGCCGATCTCGCCTCGGTTTCGTTCGCGCGCGCCTCTGCGGTTTGCCGCCGTCCTTCCTCGACTGCGGCGGCGAGTGCGCTGCCATCGCCAAGCAGGGCGAGCTTTTCCCCGGCAGCTTCCGCCACCTGTAGCGCGGCGCCCCGCCTGTCCTCGAGCACACGCAGCTCTGCTTCCAGCAAGGAAATCTGGCCTGTGCTCTCCGCAGCCTTTCGCGCAATCCGGGCAGCCTGGTCTTGTGCGTCCGCCAGTGCCGTTTGCGCGTCGTGCATGGCACGTTGGGCCGTCCGCGCCGACTCCTGCAGCGAAGCGCCAAGTTGGCGCGCGATCAGAAATTCCCGTTCGCATTCGCTGCGAAGTGCTTTGGCGCTGGCGAGTTCCTGGTCCAGCGCAGAGAGCCGGTTGCGCTGTTCCAGACGGATGGCCGCAGCAGTCTTCGCATCCGCGGACGCAGAATAACCATCCCAACGCCACAGATCGCCGCGCTGGCTGACCAGCCGCTGTCCCGGCCGCAGATGTGGCTGCGCCGCACGGCCTTCCTCCGGTGTGACAACGCCCGTTTGCGAGAGTCGCCGCGCCAGTGCCGGCGGCGCTTCGACGAAATCGGAGAGAGGTTGGCCCGCCGGCAAAGCGCGGGGCGCCGCTAAAGTGCCCAGATCGCTCCAGTGCCGCGGCGCCGCAGCGTCCAGCGACGCGTCCAGATCATCGCCAAGCGCCGCGGCAAGGGCGCTCTCATATTCAGGCCGCACCCTGACGGAATCAATCAGCGGCGGCCACAGACCGCCGCCTTGCGGTTGAAGGAGACGCGAAAGCGCGCCGGCTTCTGCCTGCAGGCGCTGGGCGTCACGCTCGGCATCCTGAAGCGG
>JANWHR010000181.1 GCA_025450355.1 Micropepsaceae bacterium | reverse complement strand
GCGCCTGCGGCGCCAAGCCCGCCGCCTTCAGAATCTCGCCGGCCTTGCTGTCGCCGGTGATCAGCAAGCCGAACAGCAAGCGCTCGGCCGTCACGAAGGAATCGCCCGCCTTCTTTGCAAGGTCCTGGGCCTGGTCAAACACCGATGCTGTTTCCGGAGCGAGGTAAACCTGCCCCCCTGCCCCCTGTACTCTGGACAGTTTCGACAGGGTCAGATCGTTTTGCTGGCGTGCTTCGGTGGCGCGGCCGCCGGCAGTCTGGATCAGGCTCGCGGCCAGCCCCTCCTCATCGTCGAGCAAGACCTTGAGGACGTGCTCAGGCGTCAGAAGCTGGTGATTTGAGCGTTTTGCGAGGTTCTGAGCCGCTTCAATAAAGCCGCGCGACCGCTCGCTGAATTTCTCGAAATCCATCTGCCACTCCCTTGGACCGCTTGTTCCCTCCCTTCCGGCGCCGGGAATCGCGTCGTGTTTGTGCGGCCCATAAGGCGCCGCACGGGGCATATGTGGCGTTGATCTCGATCAAGACAAGGGGAACGCGGATCGCCCGCTGACACCGTTGTGCCGCGGCCATCGCCGGTCAGGCGGCTTCGTCGCCCTCTTCGAGTTCGTCGTCGGCATCGGCGAGACTGAAGGACGGGGCGCTTCCGGCCGGTTGCGCATACCCCGGCTGTTCCGTTCCGGGAGTGATGCGTCCGTCGGCCGAGCCGTTCGGCAGTTGGCCTGCGGGAGTACCCTGCTGGCCCGGCTGAATCCCCTGGGCGAGCAGAATACGGAAATAATGCTCTGCGTGCTGAAGATAGTTTTCGGCCATCACCCGGTCGCCGGCGGAACCGGCATCCCGCGCCAGTTGAAGATATTTTTCATAGACATGCGCGGCGGTGCCGCGGATCTTGACGTCCGGCCCCGTCGAATCGAATGGCCGGCTGTGATTGTTTTGCGGCCTTCGGCCGCGTCCACGTGAACGTTTCACGTTTACCCCTCGGTCTGGATGGTCAGTGGTTCGGATGGCAATGCGAGCACCGGCTGCACATCGGAATAGTCCGTGTCCTGCACTAGAGTTGATCCCGTACGCAACGCAAATTCCTCAGGCCCGCACGCGCGCGATGTTCGATCGTGACTTCTGCCGCGGTCCGGGTTCGTTATCCACGAGGGCAACGTCAATGCTCGTTGCTCCGGCTGCTCCGCTGAGCGGCGGCCGGTCACCTCGCTTCCCAAGCGAACCGGAAACTAGCCGCTTCGCGGGACGAATTCCAATCTTTTTTACGTCTAAGCCCGGATGATCACGCATCGTGGAATACCGGCGAGGTCACGCACTGTCCCGCTGACGTGGAGACCATGTGTCACAAAGATCGACTGGACCGGATTGGCTTGGCCTTCACCGATCTCCAGAAACAACGCTGCGCGCGGATTTAGCAGCCGCCGAACGCTTTCGGCGATTTCGCGATATGCGTCCAGCCCATCCACCCCGCCATCCAGCGCGCAAACCGGCTCATACGCCAGCTCAGGTTCAAGCTGACGCAAGTCGGACGAACGGACGTAGGGCGGATTGGCAAACACCACGTCGAATTGGCCCTCAATGCCCGAATTCCAGTCGCAACAACAAAATTTTACGCGATTGCCGAGCGACAATGCCCGTGCATTCTGGCGCGCAACCGACAAGGCAGATTCAGACCGTTCAACGCCCAGGCCTTGCGCATATTGCCGTTCCGACGCGAATGCCAGAAGCAAACAGCCGGACCCTGTCCCAAGGTCGAGAACCCGCAACGGAGCGTTTGGTTGTGAAAATTCGCGGAGCGCCGTTTCGACAAGAATTTCGGTTTCTGGCCGCGGAATCAGCACCGATGGGGAAACTGAAAACTCAAGGCTCCAGAATTCCCGCCGGCCTGTGATATAGGCCAGCGGCTCCCGTTTGCAGCGCCGATTCACAAAGCCAAAAAAATCCACAGCCTCTGACGTGGACAGAGCGACCGGTCGCGAGACGAGTTCGCCGGGAAGTACATGCAGACTGTGGGCGAGCAACAGCCGCGCTTCGCGCCTCGGCGATTCAATCCCCGCCGCTCGCAGCATCTCCACTGCGGCTTGCAGAGGCGGTTCGCGCTGTGCCGGTACGTGGAGCGTCATGCCGCGTCCGATTCAGCAGCAAGCCGATTGGCCTGATCTTCGGTCACAAGCGCATCGATAATGTCCGATAGATCGTCACCGGCAAGGATTCGGTCCAATTTGTAGAGCGTCAGATTGATGCGATGGTCGCTGACGCGTCCTTGCGGAAAATTGTACGTGCGGATTCGTTCCGAGCGATCGCCCGACCCCACCAGGTCTCTTCTTTCCGCCGCGCGGGCGCGTTCCGTCCGCTCCCGTTCGGCTTCGAACAGACGCGCCTTGAGTATCTTCATCGCCTTTGCACGGTTTTTGTGCTGCGATTTTTCTTCCTGCATTGCGACCACAATCCCGCTCGGAATATGCGTCACCCGAACGGCGGATTCCGTCTTGTTGACATGCTGCCCGCCAGCGCCGCTGGCGCGATAGACATCGATCCGAAGATCCTTTTCATCAAGATGGACGTCCACATCCTCGGGTTCGGGCAGAACGGCTACCGTGGCAGCCGATGTGTGTATTCGGCCGGACGCCTCTGTGACAGGCACACGCTGAACCCGGTGCACGCCCGACTCGAATTTCAGTCTGGCGTAGGCGCCCTCGCCTTCCACCGCCAGAACGGATTCCCGCACGCCGCCCAAATCGGATTCGCTTAGCGACAGAAGTTCGGTTTTCCAGCCCTGGAGTTGCGCATAGCGGGTGTACATCTTCAGCAAATCGGCGGCGAAAAGCGCCGCCTCCTCACCGCCGGTTCCCGCACGAATTTCCAGGATTGCGCTCGATCTGTCCGCAGAGTCCTTTGGCAGCAACAGCAGTTGCAGATTGCGTTCCAAAGAAGGGAACCGCTGCTTCAATCCTTCCAGCTCTTCGCCGGCGAGAGTTCTCAGATCGGAATCCGACAAGGGATCCTCAAGAATGTCCTGGTTTTGCTCCATCGATTCGCGCGCCGACTTGAAGGCGCCAATGGCGCTCACCACGGGCGCGAGCTGCGCATGCTCTCGCGACAGGGCGGCATATTCGCTGGAATGCCCCGCTGCCAATTGGGCTTCAATGGCATGAAAGCGATCCAGCACGCGTTCGAGTTTTGCTTCCGGAATCATTCCACTGTTTCGCAAGTCATGTTGCGCGACGGCAACGCAGCGGCGGCCGTTACAACGGCACAGATCGGTCGCTATTCCGCGGCTGCGGGTGTCTGTCCCGCGGATTGGCGCGTGGCTTCGATTTCAGCCGCCATTTTCTCGCACAGTTCCACGACATGATCGACCAATCCGGTATTTACGAGTTTATAGACCGGCTTGCCATTCAGATAGATCATGCCGGCGCCTGCGCCTCCGCCGGTAAAGCCGATATCGGTTTCACGCGCCTCGCCCGGTCCATTCACGACACAGCCGATGATCGAAAGCGACATTGGCGTGGAGATGTGTTTCAGCCTGCCTTCCAGAATGGAGACTGTCCTGATGACGTCGAACCCCTGCCGCGCGCAGGAGGGACATGAGACGATGTTCACGCCGCGATGGCGCAGCCCAAGCGATTTGAGAATATCAAAGCCAACCCGAATTTCCTCCTCGGGTTCGGCCGAAAGTGAGACCCGGATGGTATCGCCAATTCCGGACCACAGCAGCATGCCAATCCCGATGGATGATTTGACCGTGCCGGGGATCATGCCGCCGGCCTCCGTGATTCCCAGGTGCAGCGGGTAATCGCAACTGTCCGCAAGCTGCTGATAGGCGGCAACCGCCAGAAAAACATCCGAGGCTTTCACGCTGATCTTGAATTCAAAGAAATCATTCTCTTCGAGCAGGCGCATGTGCCGGTGCGCGCTTTCGACCATTGCTTCCGGGCAGGGCTCGCCATATTTCTCCAGCAGGTCGCGCTCGAGAGACCCGGCGTTAACGCCGATTCTCATTGAACAGCCGTGATCTTTGGCCGCCTTCACCACTTCGCGGACGCGTTCCTTTGAGCCGATATTGCCGGGATTGATCCGCAGGCATGCGGCGCCCGCGCAGGCGGCCTCCAGGGCGCGTTTGTAGTGAAAATGAATATCGGCCACGATCGGCACGCGCGCAGCCGCAACGATGGATTTCAGCGCCCTTGTTGATTCTTCATCCGGGCAGGACACCCGCACGATATCCGCGCCCGCGTCCTCCAGCCGCCGGACCTGCGCAATGGTGGCGCGCGCATCCGAGGTCAGGGTGTTCGTCATGGATTGAACCGAAATCGGCGCATCGCCGCCGACCGGTACAGATCCCACCCGGATTTGCCGCGACTTCCGCCGCACAATATCCCGATAAGGACGGATGCTCATTTTTACCTGCCGAAGTTTGCGATTACGCGCGTTTCCACGCCGCCATCACCGGACTTGCATGACGGTTCCGGTTGAATCCTGCGTCCCGGCAGATAATTGCCCAGACCGCGCCACTCCCGCAACCCGCTGCGGAACAGGCATTGGTAAAATATGGCCCACCATCTCCGACAGACGCGCCGGAACCGGACTGACCGGGGGCGCCCGCATGCGCCCAACCGCAACGACAACGTAATACCCAACATAGATCATGGCGACGGCGAGGAAGATCCAGAGTGCAATTCCGCCTGGCGGCAAACTCCTTTCCCTGGGTGGGGAATGGATGACCGGTTCTTTGGCTTCGGTTCGGCCGGCGATTTCCGCCTTCAGACGTTCGACGCATTCACCCGGATGAAGACCGAGGTACTGCGCATAGGCGCGCACAAACCCGATGGTGTAGGTGCGGCCCGGCAGTTGGTCGAAATTGCCTTCTTCGACGGCCTGCAGATGGTCCTTGCGGATTTTCAGAATCGCGGCAATCCCCGCAATATCCTCGCCCCTGCGAATTCTAGTGTTCTTCAAATCCTGGCCGACGCTTTCCAGGGGAATATCCGCATCGGCCGTGATTTCCCGCAGATGCAGCCGGCGGCGTTCAAAAGTGCCGGTCTGGTCGAGCGTCAAACGCGTAATCTTGGCCATTGGTAACTATCCGTTCGCAAACCGGGCCAAACCGGAATTTGCCCCGTTGTCTTTACCCGTCCGGTGAAGAATGCTTGATTTTCATTACCAGAACCCTGCGATGGCACAAAGTGGCAGCCACTCAAGCTCTTGTGCTTTTGCTGTGATCAGCGCCCGACTGGAATGCCATGCCGCTCGGTGAAGTCCAGCAGCAACGGCCGCACGGTCGCATCGGAACTTCCGCAGAGCTCGAGTACCAGCGGACGCAGCACCCTTGTATCCAGCGCTCGCGCCATCATTTTCACCGGTCCGATCATCGACGCGTGCATCGAGAGCGAGGTAAACCCCAGTGCCAGCAACACCATAGCCTCCAGTGGCCGGCCTGCGATTTCGCCGCAAACCGACACCGAAGTCAGCCGGTTCAGCCTGTTTGCCGTGGTGGCGATATGGCGCAGCAAACTGAGCACGCACGGGGCAAGGGTGTCATAACGCCGTGCAACTTTTGGATTTGTGCGGTCGCAGGCAAAGGCGAACTGAAGCAGATCGTTGGAACCGACGGAAAGAAAATCGGCGTTGGACAGAATCTGCTCCAGCCCGAAAAGTAGCGACGGCACCTCGATCATGGCGCCCAGCCGCAATTCGCCGGGCGTTGCGATGCCGACCCGTTCGGCCCGTTCCAGCTCTTTCCCGATCAGCAGGCGCGCCTGTTCGAATTCGCGAAGCTCCGCAATCATCGGCAGCATGACCCGGAGCGGCCGCCCCTGCGCCGCCATGATGAGGGCGCGCATCTGATAGCGGAGCAGCCCCGGGCGATCGAGGGCGATTCGGATTGCACGCCAGCCCAGCGCCGGATTTTCTTCGCGCGCGGTACGGCCGTAGCTTGGAATCTTGTCTCCACCAAGATCGAGCGTTCGGAACACGACCGGCTTGCCACCGGCGGCGTCCAGGACCTGCCGATAGAGCGCAATCTGATCGGCCAAACGCGGCATTTTCGCGCCGATCAGGAATTGGAGTTCGGTACGAAAAAGGCCGATGCCGTCGGCGCCCGAGTCGGTGAGATGTGGCAGGTCCAAAACCAGCCCCGCATTCATGTTCAGGGTTATTCGCGTGCCGTCGCGGGTGATGGCCGGTTGGTCGCGAATGGCGGCGAATCGCGCCACGCGTTGCGCCAGCAGGGCCTGCTTTCCCCGATAGGCATTGACAATTTCCTTTGGCGGCCGAATCCGCACTTCGCCGCTTTCGGCATCGACGACAATCGAATCGCCGCCCCGTGCAATATCCGCGACGCCTTCGGCGCCGCCGACCAGGGGAATGTCCATCGAACGCGCAACAATGGCGATGTGCGACGACTGGCCTGCCTCCTCGACCACAAGGCCAAGGATGCCGTGCCGCGCATAATCGAGCAGTTCTGCCGGGCCCATGGTGCGGGCGACGACAACTGCCCGCTCAGGCAGGGCCTCCGCCGTCGCGCCATCGCTGGCAGAGAGATGACGCAGCAAACGGCGCGCAAGGTCTTCGAAATCGTGCAGCCGGTCCCGCAGGTACACGTCATTGCTGCGGGTGATGCGGGCGCGCAACTCGTCCTGAACCCGTTCCACCGCGGCCTCTGCGGTCAGACCTGAGCGGACCGCATCCATCAGCCGCTGCGTCCAACCCTGGTCGTTTGCAAACAGACGGTAGGCTTCGATCACCTCGCGCGTGTCGCCCGTGAGCTCCAGTTCCGAGGATTCCAGCATGGCGTCCACCGCCACCCGCAGAGACTCCAGCGCCTCCTCCAGGCGGCGTAGTTCCGCAGCCGGATCATCGGCGATCATGCGTTCGACCCTGACCCGCGGTTCGTGCAGAAACACCGATCCGATGGCGAGGCCTTCCGCCAATCCCTCGCCCTGAACGGTGACAGGGCTGGTCGGCGACAATTCGGAATCGTCAATCTCGCCCGGATCGACGAGCGTGCCCTGAGCGACCACCTCCGCCAGAACCATGGCGATGGTTGCAAGGGCTTCCTCTTCTTCTTCGTCGTAATGCCGCGCGGTGCGATTCTGGACGGTGAGCACGCCAAACACTCTCTCGCCGCGCACGATCGGTACCGCGAGAAACGACCGATAAGGGTCTTCTCCGGTCTCCGGCCGATAGGAAAAGCTTGGGTGTTCCGGGGCATTCGACAGGTTCAGGGGTGCGGCCGTTTGCGCTACAAGACCAACCAGTCCCTCGCCCGGCTTCAGTCGTGTCCGGTGCACCGCATTGCGATTGAGGCCTTCGGTGGCAAAGAGTTCCAGAACGCCCCCGGCCCGCCGGAGATAAATCGAGCAGACTTCGGCGACCATATTGGACGCGATCACGGAAACGAGTTTGTCGAGACGAGCCTGGGCACTTTGCCGCTCCGCCATGATCTCGCGCAGGCGGCGCAGAAGAACCCTTGGGCCGCCAGCGACGAGTTGCGGCGGCATCAGGTGATCTTCCTTACCAAGCCTGACAATCGAGTGATTCTGCCCATTCTTTTGGCGCTCTGCGCGGTAGTCCCCGTCCCGTATGCTGACCCGCCCTCCTCCACAACTTAGGCATAACTCATGCCGAATCCAGATCGTATGCCGAATGCAGGGCACGCACTGCAAGTTCCACATAGTCCTCGGAAATCAGAACGCTGACCTTGATTTCGGAAGTCGAGATCACCTGGATGTTGATGCCCTTTTGCGCGAGTGTCGTGAACATGGTCTGGGCAACGCCAGGATGGGCACGCATGCCGATGCCAATGATGGAAATCTTGGCCACGCGCGGGTCGGAAATAACGTCCTTGTAGCCAATCTGCGGGGCCGCGTTGCGGATGGCGTGCAGAGCGCGGTCCAGATCCGACCGTTGCGTCGTGAAGGTAAGATCCGTTCGCCGCCCATCCTCGGAGACATTTTGGACGATCATATCGACATTGACGCCAGCATCGGCCAATGGGCCGAAAATCGCGGCGGCAACGCCAGGCTGGTCGGGCACCCGCAACAGCGTGATCTTGGCCTCATCTTTGGTATAGGCGATGCCGGTTACAGGATTTTTCTCCACGATATCTTCCTCGTCGCAAACAAGCGTACCGCCATTATCCGCCGCGAAAGCGGACAACACTCGAACCGGAACGCGATGCACCATCGCCACCTCGACCGAGCGGGTCTGTAAGACTTTTGCGCCTAATGACGCCAGTTCAAGCATCTCCTCGTATGAGATGCGCTCCAGTTTACGTGCCCGCGATGTGATTCGCGGATCGGTCGTGTAAACACCGTCAACATCTGTGTAAATATCGCAGCGGTCGGCTTTCAAGGCCGCCGCTAAAGCGACCGCACTGGTATCGGAACCACCGCGACCAAGGGTTGTGACCCGCTGATCCGGCGCGATACCCTGAAACCCGGCCACAACCGCCACCTGCCCGTTTGAAATGCGCTGGTTCAGCAGGTCCGATTCGATGGCCAGGATTCGGGCCGAGCCATGCATCGCCGAGGTTCGGATCGGAATTTGCCAGCCCAGCCAGGACCGTGCCGGTACACCGATGGCCGCCAGCGCCACGGCGAGCAGCCCGGCTGTAACCTGTTCGCCCGACGAGACCACGGAATCATACTCCCGGGCGTCATGCAGAGGGGACAGTTCGCGTGTCCAGGCAACAAGCTTGTTGGTTTCACCGGCCATGGCGGAGACGACGACGGCCACGTTGTGTCCCCGTTCGACTTCGCGCTGCACCAGTTTGGCAACGTTTCGGATGCGGGGGATATCGCCAACCGAGGTGCCCCCGAATTTCATCACGATTTTTGCCATGAACGCGCTGGTGCGTACCGATTTCGCGCGCCATACATAGACAGAGGGTTGGCCGATCACAACGGGTTTGGAATGGTTGAGGTGATCGCATCGGCATCGGTGGACGAGCGGGAAGTCGAACGCTTCGCTCGCATGGCCGAGGAATGGTGGGACGTGAACGGCAAGTTCCGTCCGCTGCACCAATTCAATCCTGTACGGCTCGGCTTCATTCGTTCCGTCACCGCCGCGCATTTTGGCCGGGACGCGCGCGCGCTCAGCCCGTTTGGCGGACTTTCCCTGCTCGACATCGGCTGCGGCGGGGGACTGCTTTCCGAACCGATGGCGCGCATTGGCTTTCAGGTCACGGGAGCAGACGCGTCGGAGAAAAATATCGGCACCGCAGAAGCGCACGCCCGGGGTCAAAATCTCGCGCTTGGATACCGGACCGCCACGGCCGAATTGCTTGCGGCAGAAGGTCTGGAATTCGATGTCGTGCTGAATATGGAGGTGGTCGAACACGCAGGCGATGTGGACGCATTGCTTGCAGCCTGTGCAAATCTGCTGAAGCCTGGCGGGCTCTTGTTTGTTGCCACAATCAACCGCACGCTGAAGAGCCTGTTGCTGGCCAAAATCGCGGCTGAATACGTGCTGCGCTGGCTTCCCCGCGGCACGCACGACTGGAATCGTCTGATTACCCCCGCAGAACTGCGCCGCTCGCTGGAGCGAGCGGGGCTGCCGGTGGATCGCGTTCAGGGCGTGGTCTTCGATCCCCTGCGCTGGGAATGGCGCCTCAGCAGCGACACCGATGTGAACTATATTCTGGTGGCAACCCGTCAGCTCAATTGAGGTCGCCGGGATCAGGAGGAACGGGTGCGATTTCGACACCTTCTTCAATCAGTTCGCGCGCCTCGCGCAGCGTGCTTTCACCATAGATGTGCCGCTCCTCCGCTTCGCCATAGTGGATCTTGCGCGCCTCTTCAGGGAATTTGGGCCCGACATATTCCGCGTTCTCTTCGACGAATTTCCGGTATCCGGCGATGAACTGCCTGAGCTTTTGCGGATCAGGCGGCGAATTCGGT
>JANWHR010000180.1 GCA_025450355.1 Micropepsaceae bacterium | reverse complement strand
GGGAACAGTAGTCCGTACCAGAAGGGTATGCGAAAATAGCGCGCGCCCGCGACGTGCAGCCCGATCGCGGCGGCCGTGGCTGGCAAGACAAATGCGAGGCCGGCGCATCCGAGTAAGGATCCGGCACGACATTCCGTCAAATCGACAAGGGGTAGAAGGTAAAGGGTCCAACTCACCACAACAACGGCCACCGCAGTCGTAATTGTCGAGCTGGCGCCATCGAGCATATCGACGAGATTCTTCCCAATGCCGTCCCAGAGGCCCGCCCAACCACAATACATTCGTGTCGAAATCAGTTGCGTGCCGCCCATCAGCAGCACGGTGAACCCGGCGGTTTTGACCAGCCGTGCGAGCGCGACATCCTCACTGATCACACCGCGAACGGCCGCGTGCCCGCCAACCCGCCGATAGGCTGATTGCCGGACGAGCATGAACTGGCCGCTTACGGTAGCATCGCTCGAATCGGGGGCCTGTCTGCGGGCAAGATCCTGCCGGAACCCCAGCAGATAATGCCCAGCCGGCAAAATCAGGCGCTCGGCAAAGCTCAACAATTTATGCCGCGGCGCAAGCGACAACATGCCGATCGATCGCGCGGCAGCCGCCTGCACCGTGCTGCGAAGCAGCGTGGGTTCCGCACGCATATCGGCATCGATAAAGCAAAGATATTCCGTAGCGGCATCAGCGGCACTCACGCCGTGCCAGCAGGCCTGACATTTTCCGGTCCATCCCTTCTCCAGGGGAGGACTGCGCAGCAGCGAAATCACCGGATCATTTGCCGCCATTTGGGCAATGATGCGCGGCGTGTCGTCCGACGATGCATCGTCAACGGCGATGATCGTGACGCGGTCTTTGGGATAATCCTGCCGGGTCAGGCTGATCAGACATGGGCCGATATTCGCAGCCTCATTCCGCGCCGGCACGATAACAGCCACACGAGGAAAGTCCCCCGCGGGCTTATCCGGCGATGCGGGGCCCAATTCTTCCAGCAGGTCCTTCTGACGCCAGGCCCGAACGATCAGGAATGCGACCACCGCGGCCAATGCCAAAGATGCAAAGAGCTCGAACATTCACCCGCCCAACGGGAAGACAACCGCCACCCCGGACAAAGCCGCAGCGTGATCCGGTTCCGAATCACGCTGCGAACTGATTATCGCTCACTCAGGCACTGCGCGGTTTGACCCGCATCGCGCTGATCGACGTATCCTATTCTGCCGGAACACTGTAGGATTTGTAAGCGTCCCGGTGCTGCGGCTGGGTCATCAGCCAGCGATGGAAGCGCTCCGTCAGACCAATCAGCACGCGCCGAACCCACGAGGGCTGCGCGAAATGCGAGGCAAATTCGCGATTGATTTCAATGGGCCGCCAATAGTTGACGTGCCATTCCTGGAACGCTTCGGCGAGTGCTTTTTCCTGCCGGTTTTCGAGGCAAAGAAAGGCACAGTCACAATGCGCGTCCACGCGCACGCGGCCCTCGTCGAACTGGAAGCGATGGCGGCTCGGAACGTGGTGCAGCGAGCCGCTGTTGAATTCGAATTGCTCCGGGCTTGCGCGGAGCGCATGGATCATCGGGCTGACATCGAGATACGTCATCGCAGACTCCGTTAGATGCATCGTCACTCTCGGGACCGCGCACCGGATCGCTCATTGGCGGATTCTGCTGGTCGAGACTTCCGTCCGGGATCGGATTTGGGTGTCCTGGCCGCTTGCGCATCCCTAAAGCTCTCATGGGCCGAAACGCTCAGTCTCTTGCGAAAGTTCCGCTTTCGGCGGCCTGCAACAGAAGTTGCGCGGGGAACCACCGGCTTGCGTAGTTCCTGGAGTTAACCCACTCTTTTGTCCGCAGCGCACGGGAGGTGATGGCGTGGACATCCTGCATTCGGCAGGCGAGGCGCTTCTGATCATCCTGAACTACCACAGGCTGGGTTTCCTGTTCCTTGGGGTCCTGATGGGCCTGTGCCTTGGGATTCTTCCGGGCATCGGCGGAGTAGCCGGAACGGCGCTGTTATTGCCCTTCACATATTCTTTGGACACATCCACCGCGATGGCGCTGCTGCTCGGGTTGGGCGCCACCACGACGACTGCAGATCCCATCTCGGCAATCGTGCTCGGGGCGCCGGGCCATGCCGCCTCCGCGGCGACAACCCTGGACGGCTATCCCATGACCCGGCGCGGCGAGGCTGGGCGGGCTCTGGGCGCGTCCTACATGGCCGCCATGATGGGCGGGCTATTTGGCGCGGCGCTGATGGCCGGTCTGCTGCCAATCGTTCGCCCGCTGATTCTGTTCGTAGGCTCGCCCGAACTGCTATCGCTCGCGGTGTTCGGAATTTCCATGGTTGCGGTTCTTTCGGGGAATACGCCGCTCAGGGGGCTGACCTGCGCCTGTTTTGGAATGACGCTCGCGATGATCGGATCGGACCCGCAAACCGGAACACTGCGCTGGACCATGGGCCAGCTCTATCTCTGGGAAGGGCTGCCGCTGGTTCCGCTCACGCTTGGAATTTATGCCCTGCCGGAACTCTGCGATCTGTTGGTGGGACGAACGTCCATCGTCGCAAAAAACCGGCATATCGACACCCGAACGGGCTTGCTCCAGGGAATTCGCGATTGCGGGGCAAACTGGTTTCTGGTGCTCCGCTGTTCGGCGCTGGGCTCCTTCATGGGAATGAGTCCCGGAATCGGCGCGTCGGTGATCGATTGGCTGTCCTATGGCCATGCGCTGAGGACGGAAAAGAATGCGCAGCAAACGTTCGGAACCGGCGATGTCCGCGGTGTGATCGCGGCCGAAAGCGCGACAAATTCCCGCGAAGGCGGTGCGCTTGTGCCGACCGTGGTATTTGGCGTGCCCTCCTCTGCGGGCATGGCGATTCTTCTGGGCGCCTTTCTCATCCATGGACTCGTGCCGGGTCCTGACATGGTGACCAAGAATCTCGACATCACCTATTCCATGGTGTGGAGCATCGCGATCGCGAATGTGTAGGGCTCGGGGCTCTGCTTCCTGCTGTCCGGGCAGTTCGCGAAACTGGCGACGCTGCGCTACACCCTGATCCTGCCCTGCGTGCTCTGTCTGGTTTACATTGGCGCCTTTGAAGGCAAGCGCGAATGGGGTGATCTCTACGCTCTGCTGTTCTTCGGCGTGCTTGGCTGGGCACTCAAGCATTTCAAATGGCCGCGCCCGCCCCTGGTGCGTGGAGGTATTCTCGGGGGCGTACTCGAACGCTACATGTTCATTTCAATCCAGCGTTACGGAACTTCGTGGCTTACGCGGCCGGTGGTGGTCCTGATGTTCACCCTTGCCGCGGTCAGTCTTTTCCGCCCACTGCTGCAGGATGTGCGCGCGCATGGCGGAGTGCGGGGACTACTCAGCGGTTTCGGCCGGCCGCGCTTTTCCTGGCAGAACCTTTTCCCCATGTTTCTGCTCGCCCTGTTTGGCGTCATGATGAGTGAAGCCACAGAGTGGAATCCTCTCGCGCGTATCGTTCCGCTGATCGTGGGCAGTGGCGCAATCCTGTTTTGTCTGCTCGCGCTGATCAATGATGTGTTCAAGCGTAGTGCGGGCAAGCGCGAAACTCTGGACGAAATGGCGCGCGGCCAGGTGGAGCAGAAAATCCACATGGACATCAAAAGCAACGTCGGAGATATGCCTTGGCAAAAGCTGCTTTTGCGCGGTGGTATTTTCTTCGGCTGGATGGCCGGATTTCTCGGCTCAATGGCGCTGATCGGGATCATTCCGACGGTGCCGCTGTTCATTGCGTTGTTCATGCGGATCGAAGGGCGCGAACGCTGGCGCATCGTCCTGCCGATGGCCGCGGTGATGTGCGCCTTTATCTATGTCCTTTTTGATCAACTGCTGGCGATTCCCTGGCCGCCCACGGTTCTGGGCGATTTTTTTCCCTCGTTGCGCGGGGTTGTCCCCAGCGTCTGACCTATTGATTACCTGCGGCCATGGCCGCCGCCGCTTCGCGGACGATGTCCGGCCTGGTTGTCAGCACTTGATGAACCGCATGTTGGACCTCGTCGCCATTGGCCGGTGAAATCTCCAGTCGCAGGCGCTGCGCGTCGGCCAGGAATGCCGGGTCGTCCATGGTCGCATCGAATGCGCGCCGCAGGATCTGCACACGTTCCAGTGGCACTCCGGGGGGCGCAGCCACAGGACGGGCATGCCGGCTGGCGAGGGCAACGAAGCGAACGATCGCCTCTTTTTTCGCGTCACCCCTGACGACATCGGAAAGCAGTGGTACGTCCGGCAAGTCAGGCTCCTTGCTGGCGCCGATTTGGACGATGAAATTGAATTTGTGATCGCGGATTTCATTGGAGTTCAGTGCCTTGTAACTGGCCCACATATTCGCGCCGCGGCCATCCAGTTCGCCCCGCTCCATCGCCGCATTGATTTGCGCCGCGCCTTCATAACCGCGAATAAGCCTGAACCTGGTACCGGCGAGCGCATTGACCAGAAGAGTGAGTTGGTCGGATTCTGCGCCGACTCCTGTCGTCCCGAGCGTTGCCTGCGCGCGTTTTGCGTCGGCGAGGCTTTTCACGCCTGATTTGTACCAGGTGATGATGACGACATTTGACCGGACGAAATTTCCGACCCAGTGAAAATCGTCCAGCGAAACCTGCAGCCCCTTCCCGCCAGTGGCCTGGGCAAACAGGATTCCTTCATTCGCGAGCGTCAGGAATGTGCCATCACGGGGGGCGATCCGGCCGGCGTAATTGATCGCGGTCAGGCCACCCGCGCCCGGCTGATTGATCACAATGACATTCGGCTGCCCCGGGATGTGCTTGCCGAAATGAGGTGCAAAGGCCCGCAGATAAGTGTCGTAACCACCACCGGGCGCGGCATGGGTCGAGATCGAAATCACCTTCCCGGCAAAAAATTCTGCCGCACTGGCCGGCGATGCAAAAGCGGCCAGCCAAACGATCACGGATATTCGGGCCCATAGCATGGAGAAGGTCACGGTCTCAGTTTTGAATTTGACGGCAGATAGCCGGGATCATCCGGGCCAACGCATTCCCCAGCAACGGTCGTGTAGAGCGTGTTTGTGAAAAATTTTGATTCTTTATCCTGCTTCACATCCCGGACAATGGCCTGCTTCCCCTCACTCTCGCAGTGGTCCTTCAATTTCTGTATCAATGCCGCCCTTTGCTCGGATTCGTTCGCACGCGCTGCGCAGACGATTACCGCAACACCAACCACGATCATCATTTCACCAGCACGCATGGCCCCACCCCTGGTCCCGCACACATCATATTAATCTCATGCCCAAAGGCCCCAAGCGCAGAAAGGATCGGGCTGACGTGATCGGAGCCGACATCGCTCCGCCCATTGACGCAGAATTCGCGGTAGGTCCCGGATAACCGCTTTGCGGTTTCCGGGATGACAGTGTTTGTAATCAAATCAGCGATTCAATGCGGATCGGCAGTTCGCGCACGCGTTTTCCGGTCGCGTGATAAACCGCGTTGGCGATCGCGGCATTCATTCCCACGATTCCGAGCTCCCCAACGCCCTTCATCCCGAGCGGGTTCACGATGTCATC
>JANWHR010000179.1 GCA_025450355.1 Micropepsaceae bacterium | reverse complement strand
GACGTTCCAGCAGGGTGCTGAACAGCGCCAGATTGGCGAGATACCCGCTGCTGAAAAAAAGCGCACGCTCGCTGCCGAAAAATCGCGCTGCCGATTCTTCCAGATCTGCGTGAGCCTCCGTGTGTCCGCGCAACAGGCGCGATGCGCCCGCGCCCGCGGCGTATCGGTCGAGCGCAGCTCTGGCGGCGGTGCGCAACGCGGGGTGGCGGGAAAACCCAAGATAATCGTTTGACGTGAAATCGATTCCGCTGGCGAGCGAAAGCCGCCGGTAAAGATCGCGGCGCTTCAACTCTTCCAGCTCAGATTCGATGCCTGGAAGCATCACCCTGGCGTCCGGCGCGGACCAAATTCCACCCCTGTCGAAGTCCGAACCGGTTGTGGAAACAACGCCATGAGGTCGAGAATGTCCTGGGGCATGGCCGTATTGACCGGAAGTCCGAGCTCGCGCGCCTCTGTAACCGTGATCGGATAGTCATGCGTCCAGCGCCCGCTGGTGAGCTTGTCGGCAAGCGAGATTGCCATTTCGGGAGCCATGGGCGCGCGCAGCAGTTCCGTCGCCTGCCGCTTCAGTTGCGCAATCGCCTTTTGGCCAAGATCGGCGAAAATGAGCGTCTGATCGTCGATTTCCGAAAGCGGCTTTTCGGTTGCGACCTTGATAATGGAAGCCGCCGGCATGCCGTTGATCTGGGGGTCGATGGGGCCGAGCATCGCGTGTTCCGTCATCACGATCTCGTCCGCGCCCAGGGCCACCAGAGTGCCTCCGGACATGGCAAAGTGCGGAACGAAGACCGTTACCCGCCCGGGGTGGGCGCGAAGCGCCCGCGCAATTTGAAGGGCGGCGATGGCGAGCCCGCCGGGCGTGTGCAGGATCATGTCAATCGGCTGTTCGGGCGGCGTGGTCCGGATGGCGTTGAGCACTTTTTCCGCATCATCCATGTCGATGTAGCGCGCCAATGGAAAGCCGAAGAAGCGCATCGATTCCTGGCGGTGGATGACCGCGATCACGCGCGAGCCGCGGGCCTTCTGGATGGCCGCGATTTTGGAGGCGCGCATGGCTCTGAGCCAGCGCGCCGCGATCAGCGGCTGCATGGCGAAAATCAGCAGGATCAGCCAAATGAAACTTCCGAAATACGTCAATTGCCGGGGAATCCGCGTACAAATCGCCGCGTCCTATAGCATTCCCGGCTGCAGTCTGTCCCACGGCAGCGGCCGAAGATGGCGCTGCGGCCGAACCGGTGGACGCGGCGGACGCAACAGTCTAAACGGTCGGCCGCGGCGGGTGTGGCGGAATGGTAGACGCGCTGGACTCAAAATCCAGTTCCGGCGACGGAGTGTGGGTTCAAGTCCCTCCACCCGCACCATGCTCCCCCGGGTTGTAAATCCGCCCGAATAACGGAATGGAGAGCGGTGCCCACCGCCGGCGCACCAAACGCTCTGTTGGCTCACACCCGTTTGATATCCTCGCCCATTCGCGGTGTCCCCCCTGACTCCCAAATCAAACGGGACAACAGAGGAGTTGGCCATGAAATTTACCCTTGCGACGATTGCATTGACATGTGCCGTTGGCATTGCGGGCGCAGCATTTGCCTATTCAGGCGAGGAATTCGCGCCACAGGCCAAGGTAACGCTGGACAACGCGCGCGCGATTGCAACCAGGGCACGTCCGGGCCAGATCACGGCTCAGGAACTTGAAAAAGAAAAGGGCGGCAGCGGGCTGCGGTACTCGTTCGACATCAAGCAGAGTGGCAAGACTTTCGAGGTCGGCATAGATGCCAAAACCGGAAGGGTGCTCGAAAACGCGGCGGAAGGCCCCAATCCGGACTGATTGAAAAAAGCTTTCCGATAGCTCACGGCGAGTTTGTGGTTCGGTAACGATTGCTGCCATCACGCGTGATGGAGCGTTACCGCCGCTATGAAGGCGCCGTCGAGAACCTGGACCCAAGCCTGCAGATTTGCAGGTTTGGGTCTTCTTTTTTGTGTTCTGTCCGTTCTGCAGGCCAAGGCATCAGCTCTCGTGCAATTGGCGCCGGTAGCCTTGGGCACTGTCAGTCCCGGCGTGACCGCCTATGGAACCGTATCTCCAGATACCGACCATCTGTTCGCGTTATCCGTGCCGCGGGACGTCGTCGTCACGTCGGTTTCCGTGCGCGTGGGCCAGGCGGTGCAACGAGGGGATGTGGTCGCGACTGTGGCGACCGCGCCATCCGTAACATCAGCCTGGCGGCAAGCGCGGGCTGCCGTTGCATTTGCCGAACGTGATCTCGCACAGAACCGCCGGCTGTTTGGCGAGCACCTCGCCACCAACAGTCAGGTCGCGGCGGCGGAAAAGGCAGTCGCCGACGCCAGGGCGCAACTCGACGCCCAGATCCGGACTGGCGCAGATCGCGCGACGCAAACCGTGGCCGCAACCGCGCCGGGCATCGTCACCGACGTCAAGGCGACCGCAGGACAGCCGGTGCCCGCGAACTCCGCCATAGCATCCGTGGCAGCAAGCGACCGGCTGATCGTGAGCGTCGGTTTGGAACCCGAAGATGCTGTCCACGTGGCGCCCGGAACGGCGATTTCGTTTCATTCGCCGCAAAATGAAGCGATTGGCTTCACCGGCAGGATTGTCTCGGTGGACCGTTTGACCGACCAGAAGACGCGGCTGGTGAATGCCGTCGCGAACGTGCCGCCGGTTGCTGCCGCCAATCTGGTCATCGGCATGGTCCTGGAAGGCAGGTTGGAGCTTCCACCGCGCAACGGATTGGTTGTGCCGTACAGCGCGCTGATGAATGACAGCGGCGGGCCCTATGTGTTCGTGGTGAAGCAGGATACGGCACATCGCAGGGCCGTGCAGGTTGCGCTCACAACCGACAAACAGGCACTGATCTCCCATGGTTTGAATCGCGGTGAAGCCGTCGTCGTGTCCGGGAATGCAGAACTGAACGACGGGACAGCCGTTCGGGTACGATAATCGTGACAGTTGCGCAGTGGGCATCGCGGCACCGGCGGTCGGTGCTGTTTCTGCTGGTCGTAGCGGCACTGGGCGGTGTTTTCGCCGGACTGAAACTTCCCATTGCGCTGTTTCCGAATGTGGCCTACCCGCGGGTTGAAGTGAATATTACCGCCGGAGACAGGCCCGCGGACGCCACCGTTGTTGCGGTGACGCGTCCGGTCGAACAGGCCATCCGTACGGTCCCGGGCGTCACTGCCGTGCGTTCCACGACCAGCCGCGGCAGCGCGGAGCTGTCGGTCACCTTCAACTGGGGCAGCGACATGGACCGCGCGGAACAACAGGTCCAGTCGGCGGTGGCGCGCGTTCTGCCCGACCTGCCCCAGGGCACCAGCTTCTCCGCCCGAAAGATGAATCCCACAGTTTACCCGGTTGCGGCGTACAGTCTGATATCGGACCGCATCACGCCGATTCAGTTGCGCGATCTCGCCGAATATCAGCTCGTGCCGTTGCTTTCCGCGGTGCCGGGTGTCGCGAGCGTTGGTGTCGATGGCGGTGATTTGCCCGAGTTTCGGGTTTCGGCCAACCCGGGACGGCTGGCGAGTTATGGATTGACCACCGCCGATGTCACTGCGGCGCTGGCCAAAACCAATGTTCTTCGCGTGATCGGACGGGTGGATGACCGGCACCAGCTTTTGCTCGCAGTGGCGCAAACGCATCTGGTATCGGCCAATGACATCGGAAAAACCGTGGTCCGCGCCGGCCCGAACGGCATGGTGCTCGTTTCCGATGTCGCCGATGTTCAGGAGGCACCGCAACCGAACTACACCATTGTCACCGCCGACGGTCATCCCGCCGTTCTTCTCAATGTTTTTCAGCAGCCGGACGGCAATACGGTGCAAATCGTTCGTGGCGTCGCGGCGGCGCTTCAATCCTGGCAGCCGCGACTGCCGCCGGGAGTCACGATCCGGAACTGGTACGACCAGAGCCAGCTTATCCTCGGTTCGGCCGCGAGCGTGCGCAACTCGATTCTGATCGGCGCGGCGCTGGCAGCATTCGTGCTCTTCGCATTTCTGCGCAGCTTCCGGATGACGGCAATCGTACTCGCAATCGTTCCCGTCGTACTTGCCGTCACCGTTCTCGTACTCTTTGTCGCGGGCATGAGCTTCAACATCATGACCTTGGGCGGCATGGCCGCGGCAATCGGGCTGATCATCGACGATGCGATCGTCATGATCGAACAGATCGCCCGCCGAATCCGTCAACACGAATTGCAGGAATCGATCCGCTCGGCCGCCGGCGAATTTTTCTGGCCCCTGGCCGGTTCATCCGCGGCGACCGTGATTATTTTTGTGCCGCTGGCGTTCCTCTCCGGTGTCACCGGCGCCTTTTTCAAGGCGCTTTCGCTGACCATGGCGTCGGCGCTGGTGGTCTCCTTTTTCGCGGCATGGCTGGTCATTCCATTGATTTCCGAACGGTTGATCCGGGCCGAGGCTCGGGCCGAAGACAACGCGCTGAACCGGCCCTTTTACCGGCGGCTGATTTCCGCCTATCAGTCGGCCTATATCGCCGCGCGCGAACGGCCATACCTTCCCGCGCTCGGCGTCGCGGTTCTGCTGGCCGCCGGCGTATTCGCATACTTCAACACGGGCAGCGGATTCATGCCCGCCATGGATGAGGGCGGTTTTATTCTCGACTATGTCGCGCCGCCCGGCACCTCACTCGCCGACACCAACGCGATGCTGGTTCAGGTGGAAGCCATCTTGCGTGCAACACCGGAGGTGCAGACCTGGTCCCGGCGCACCGGTTTGCAATTGGGCGGCGGGCTGACGGAAGCGAACACGGGGGATTTTTTCATTCGTCTGAAGCCTCCGCCACGACGGCCGATCGAAGAAGTCATGACCGATGTCGCCCATCGCGTGGAACAGAATGTCAGCGGGCTGAGCATAGAGACCGCGCAGCTGATGGAAGATCTGATCGGCGACCTCACCGATGTGCCCCAGCCGGTCGAAATCAAGCTGTTCGGCGATGATCCGGCGCAACTGCGCGCCGCCGCCGTCAGGACCGCAAAATTGATCTCTTCCGTACCTGGGATAACCGAGGTCAAGAACGGCATCGTGATTGCGGGCAGCAATCTCGCGATCAACGTCGATCCCGCAAAGGCAGGACTCGAAGGACTGGCGCCAGCCGAAGTCGCAGATCAGGCGGAAACCTGGATCAACGGCAATGTCGCCACACAGGTCCAGGAAACCAACCGTTTGCTCGGCGTGCGCGTGTGGTTTCCGCACGATGCGCGAGGTACGATCGCAGATATTTCCCGCCTGCCGATCAGCGCGCCCGACGGGCACGCGGTGCCCTTGTCGCGCGTCGCGGATTTGCACATTACCACCGGCGAGCCGGAGATTACGCGCGAAAACCTGAAGATGATGGTCCCCGTGACCGCGCGCATTGAAGGACGCGATCTCGGCGGAACCGTTTCCGACGTCCGGAGCAAGGTTGACGCCAGCGGCATCCTCAGTGGCGCCATGTATTACGAACTCGGTGGCCTGTACCAGCAACAGCAACAGGCGTTTCTCGGGCTGATGGTTGTGATCGTGGCGGCCTTTTTGCTGGTGTTCGCGCTGCTGCTGTATCTCTACGAAAGCTACGATGTGGCAGTCTCGATCATCCTGATGCCGTTATTCGCGATGCCCGCCGTGTTCATCGGGCTTTGGGTGACGGGTACGGAACTGAACATCACGGCGCTGATGGGCATGACGATGGTGGTGGGCATCGTCACGGAGGTCGCGATCTTTTATTTCTCCGAATACGGAATGTTGCTCGCCGAGGGCAGGCCGGAGCAGGAGGCACGGCTTCAGGCCGGCGTGAACCGTTTTCGCCCGATCGCGATGACGACGGCCGCAGCCATTCTGGCGCTGCTTCCGTTGGCATTGCCTTTTGGTTCGGGCGGCGGCGAGATGCAGCGGCCGCTGGCCATCGCGATCATCTCGGGACTGCTGGTTCAGATGCCGCTGGTGTTGATCGTCATGCCGATTCTGGCATCAGGCCTGTGGCGGTTTCGCCGGACGGGTTGAGCGATAGCCACAAGTTCAATGAGGCTCGTGCGGCTTCGGCGGAAGGCGCGCTTCGAGATCTTTGAGCGCCTGTTCCACGAGCACCGCCGTGTGTTCGTATTTGCAATCCCTGAGCACCTTGCAAACCTGCTGCAAAACCGTGGCCATATAGCGAAGTGAGGGAGTTGGATCTTTCGTCAGGCTCATTGGCTGGCCATGAAATGACTGATACGACGAATCCACGCATGCGTGCTCGTGATCACGGCGTATTGGGAGATAATGCCGATGACCACGTCGTGGACCGTGGCCGCGCTGAGCTGCTGACAAGGGTTGCTGATCGACGCGTCCGCCATATAGGTAAAGCAGTGCCCGCGGTGATAACCGTCCAAAATGGTTGCGAGACAGGATGAGTCGCCGGACAGACCTGCAATGACGCAGTTGCCGCCGATCCGGTTCACGATGTGCAGGAATTCCGGGTTGGCGTAACAGGACGGATGCTCCCGGTCGAACACCATGTCACTGCGCCTGGGCTCGAATCCGGCGATCCACGGAGGAAGGCCCGCACGTGCACCAAATGACGCGGGCGCGGATATCTGGCGGGTGAAGGCTATGGGAATGCCGGCGTCGCGGGCATTGGCGAGCGCGATTGAGCAGTTTGTGAGCGCGTTGGAGAAGCCGGTCTCCGCGGGCCGGGGTTGCAATCGGCCCTGCTGCAGATCAACCAGCACGAATAATGAAGCGCGGCTCTTTGGTCTTGTGAAACCCGGGAAACTTACAACGGAATTCATGAATGCCGGTCCGGCATGACGTGGTCAGTCGCCCTTCTTGCCGCTGAACGCTCAAGGATGCCGGGCAGGTGCCATCGGCCTTCGGGTCTGATGATGACGTAGGGATCGGTCCCGATCCGGATTGCGTCGGGATGGCGGTCGAATTCGGCCAGCATCTCAACATAATCATGGTCCGAAAAGACGAAGTTCTCGGCGCAGTCCAGGACCTTGAATCCAAAGTGACTCCAGAAATTCGCCAGCCTCTTTTGTGCATGTCCGTAGAGTCTGCGATACCCCTTCATGCGGCAGACTTCGATCGCGCCGCGGATCAGATGAAAGGCGAGCCGGGTCTGCCGAAAAGGTTCTCGCACGGCGACCCGTTCGATCTTCGCAAAGTCGGCAAAGAAACGAATGCGCAAACAGCCCGCCGGCTCATCCCCGACGTAACCGATGAGATGGGTTGCCGAGAAATCGTTGCCATCGAACTCTTCGTCATAGGGGCAGCGCTGCTCGGCCATATAGACCGCGGTTCTGACGCTCATGACCCGCATCAGGTCGTCAACCGACCGGGCCACCGCGACGGAGATCTCACGAGCCCCATTTGTGGAGCGCCGGGTGTCATAGGGTGGCGGTTTGCGCGCCGAGCGCCGGAATACGTAAAGGTGTGGCGCGAAAACCTGTCCAACATGTGCGCCCTGGACCAGGCCCAACGTCTGGTTAAACCGCTCGCCGTCGAGGGTGTTCGGCCGGGTGTACACGTCAACGCCGTTGTAGGGCGGTGATTCAACCTCCCGGAAGAGCAGCGCAACGCCCGCAGCGAGAATTCCGGGTGCGTAGATGCCCCAGACGTAGATGCCGGCAGTTTGTTCGTCGCGCCTGGCCACCAGGGAAAGGTCCGGTTCCCGCGTATTCAGGACATTGGCGGCAAGTTGTTGAAGCCCCCGTTTTTTCAATGGAAGTATGGCAATAAAGCCTGTGCGCGAGGCCGCTGCCTGCGCCGGCCTGCGTCGCGCGGTGAGCGCCCACAGGCAATCAGGGTTGTGCTCCACCACGCGATGGACCACCTCATTGCTGGTCATGCCTGGGATACTTGGCCGTGCCGCATCGACAATCTCGTTTATCTGCGCGGCGGCGGGACGAAAAAGCGAGATGTGCTTTTGCAGCCGTTCGACATCCAAACGGTCGAGAGGGTGTCGCGCTTTACCGATTTCACTCTGGCCTCTTGCACGCACAAGTTGCAACGAGTGTTCCGTCATGGCTCAAGCCCCGCCTTTGGTTTATGAAGTGCTGTAAAGTGTTAACCGGAAGGGCGGGGCTCGTATGCGGCTTGCAGAGGAAAGGGGTGTTCCGCAGGGGGAACGAGCTCTACAGAGCCGGACTCGGAAACTGCCGGACTGGGATGCAGCCCGGGTCTTTCTCGAAGTTGTCAGGCACAAGAGCTTCAGAGCCGCGGCTGAAACGCTGGGTCAGTCGGTGAATGCGCTGAGACGTCACGTTGATGCGCTGGAACACTCGCTGGGCGTGACCCTTCTGACGCGTCACGTGGATGGCGTCCGGACAACGCTTGAAGGGGAGCACGTCCTCACCGCCGCCGTGCAGATGGAACTGGCTTCCTTTGAGTTGTTGCGTGCCCGGGACCGCACAGATCCGAGTCTGCATGGTGAGATCCGGTTGGCGATAACAGAGGGACTTGGGACCTTCTGGATCGCCCCCCGACTTGTCGAATTCCAGCGGGCATACCCAAATCTTCTCGTGGATCTGCACTGTGCGATGCGATCCGCCGATGTGCTGCGCATGGAAGCGGATCTCGCAATCCAGATCGCCCGGCCAACGGCGCCAGACCTGATCGTGATGAAACTTGGCCGAATGCACCTGATGCCGTTTGCGGCGCCGGATTATCTCGCAACATTCGGCCGGCCCAGGGCGGTGCAGGATCTGGTGAACCACCGAATTCTGATTCAGGCCGACGACAATGCCCAGTGGCGCCAACTCTACGACCGGCTCTTTCCGGGAATTCCTGCGCCAGGCCTGGTGGCCCTGCGCACCAATGTGAGCAGTGCGCACTACTGGTCGGTTGCAAAGGGCGCGGGCTTGGGCATCCTGCCCACCTATGCGCAAGCCATCGGCGCCCAAATCGTTCCGCTCGATCTGGGCATTCACGAAACGCTCGACATCTGGCTGGCTTACCATCCCGACTCACGGCGGGTCGAGCGCGTCTCCCGTATCATCGACTGGGTGATCGAAGCCTTTTCCCCGCAAAAATATCCCTGGTTTCGCGATGAATTCGTGCATCCGCGCGACCTGGCCAAAGCTTACCGTGGTGAACCGCTGGTGAACATGTTCGCAGGCTTCATGGGCGGTGCGCTGGCCCCGCAGCGTTAGTCTGGCGGGCGTGCATCAACGCGGATGCGATACCAGCTCAACACCAGGATAGTGAAACCGGCCATCCAGCATTTCCGGCTGAGGAATATATGCTCGTGCGATCAGAACAAAATCATCCGCCGGTATTGGTAACCAGTTTCCGGCGCGGCGATCGCCGGGACGAGCTTTCTGGATAGAAATGTCCAGACTGCCGTCTGAATTTCGCACCAGCCCTTTCGTTCGGTCGCCGATCGAGTAGCGCTGTATGGGGTTTTTGCCGAAAAACAGCCGGCCATCTTTCGATGCCTCATATATTGAGATGGACCAGAATCCGTGCGCCGGGGGCGTTCCCGCGGGCAGATGCAGCCGGTAGTCCAGACCGCCATTCAAATTTGCTCCGCTCTCGTCTGCGAATGCCACCGCATAGGTCATTTCGGATGGAATGTTCGCCCCAATTCCGCGCAGCGCGGTTTCCGCACGTGCGCGATAATCCGTACCGAAGTCTCCAATGTCCGCTGGCGGGTACTCCCAACCCAGTATTCTCGTTGCGAAGTGCTTGCTCGCACTCAAGAGCCGGGCGCGCGCCGCCGCGATGTGACCGTGCCATTGCTTGCGCTGACCCGGAGTAAGGGGCCCGGCATTCGGACCAATTCCAACAGATTTGAGTTTTTCGAGCAGCGGAGCATCGCGCGGAGGTGGCGGATTGTCGTGCAGCACCTGATTGACCACGGCCACAAATGTCTCCGCATCCGAAGACCGCGGTGCAACAAGGCCGATCCGTACTGGT